>JBKJSR010000238.1:0-7298 GCA_046594355.1 Bryobacter sp. | reverse complement strand
AGACGATACTCATTCATGAGCATCTTCATATGCTCTACCCATTGCTTCCACGCTTCTTGAGAGACGTTCTCGAAGACGCGCGCACCCAAGGGGTGTCCATCAAAGGGGACTTCCTTCAAACCAGGCAGTTCTTTTTGTAACTTGACACAAAAGACCGTTCGCTCGGCCGCTTCACTCATGCTTCTAGAATAGCGGCTAAAGTCGGCGTTTAGGAGGCAATCTGGTTGGAGCGTTCTTCATTGACCGTTGCACTGGCAATGCGGCGGGATTTAAGGCTATTCATGTATTCCGACAGTTTCATCGGCATTTTGACGCCCTTCTCGTAAGATCGCTGCACTGCCTTCTGGTAGCGCTTGAGCATTTCTTTTTGTTGCGTATCGCCAAAATCGCAGGCCTGGATATCAAGCATCAGCACAATTTCCCAAGGCTGGAAAGTATTGCGGTTGATGACACCCTTGATCAACTCGTTCACGAGGCGATTGAATTGAGCGTGGACGATCTCAATGTCGTGTTTGGTGGGGTCGTACACAAATGCCATGTCGATATTCGAACTCAATACAACTTATCGACCGCAATTTGAGGAAACTTGAGGAGCAGAACGAAAGTAATGGAGCGAATGGTTAGTTTTTATGTGCGTGCATGCGCCGGAGGCGGGCAATCTGGCTTTGCAGTTCATCTTTTTCGGGGTCAAAAGGCCGCAATTGCAAGTAGCGATCCAGATCCTGGGCTGCCGCCTGATAGCGTTGCGTGGCCGCAAACGTCGCCGCCCGCTGGCGCAAGGCATCGGCGTCCACCGGGTCGGCCTCGAGCAGCAGATTCAATACCTCAGCCGCTTTGCCCCAGGTCTGCCGTTGCAGATAGATGAGCCTCAGATTGTTCAGCATCCTCACAAGCATCACGCGTTTTGGCGTTGCGGCCAAGTAGCGAAGATCGAGTTCTTCCTCGATATCTTCCCTGATCTGGCCGGCCTTGAAGGGGTCGATGTAGTAGGTATCCCCTTCTTCTTCGATGCGTACGAGAAAGTGCCCCGGCGCGGCGATTCCGTCCACCGCTACACCAAGACGCCGGCCGAGTTCCATATAGAGAAGACAAAGCGTGATCGGTATGCCTTTCCTCGACTCAAGGACATAATTGAGGCAGGAATTATTGGCGTTGTAGTAATCCTCTTCATTCCCCGTTAGACCCAACTCCTGGAAGAGATATTCATGAGCGCCGTGACGAAAGCTGCGGCTATTGCGCCGGCGAATCTCTTCGGCGTGAAAGTCGAGCTCGGCCAGCCAGGGAGCCACGGGCAAGTTGGGGTACACGATGCGTGCGATGTAGAGAGCCGCTTCGTCGAGATTCGGAGTTTCGTCCTCAAGCCGGAGAATGCTGCGAAGTGGGTCCATTGGCTTTATAAGTAGAATACCCTCTGATGCGCTTCTTTCTGATTTTAGTGGCGACTATCGTTTGCCTGGGTGCCGGCAACCCCACCGATCGATGCGCGCTCCGTGTCGATATCGATGGCGACGGGCGCACCGAGCGAATCACTGTGGAGGGCGGCGGAATGGAAGGGCCGCTCGTCGCCATCGGCCACAAGAAACATCGTCGCTGGCTGATCGATTCGCATGTTGTCACCCGGGAATGCTTTGCGCTTGAGATTTTCGGCAGAAAGGGAATCGCGATTCTCGCGCACGGCATGGCGCTGCGCTTCTACGAGCCCACCGGCCCCTGGGGCACTGCATGGACATATCAGGATCTTTATTCCTTCTACACTGCAAGCTGGCAGGGCGGGCTCATCCAGGCCGATATCGACGGCGACGGGCGGCCCGACCTCTTCTGCGGAAACTACTGGATCCGCAGCCCGGAAAGTTTTGAATTGCCCTGGCGGCTCTTTGCGGTTAATGCTTTCCATGAGCATCCGCTGAGCGCTTCGGCCCACTTGCACTGGGATGGCAAGCGGCTGCTTTGGGTAGAGAGCAGACGGCCAAGGGGGCGTATCGTCTGGTTTACGCCACCCCGTGATGTGGAGCAGCTCTGGATTGCCGCGGCGCACCCGTTGAGCGAAAAGCTGGATTGTCCGCAGTTGAGCTTGCGTCGAGGAAAACTGAAGCTCTCAGCAGGTGCCGACCCATGCCGCTGAAAATCGCGCGGCAGTCGTTTGCTGGTGAAGCAGCCACTGGCACCTGCTATCCCGGCGTCAAATTGCAAGTCTGCCGGGATGCTTGGATGGCAAGATATTCACCGCCTCGCCGACCACGGGCAAGTCGGGCTTTACGCAGGCTGCGTGCGCCCCCGGCTAAAGTGAATTCCGCGCTGTGTCCAGCCATCGCTTACTTCCTCAAGTACGCATCGTTACCGCTGATCCAGTCTTCGCGGCGGGGAGTAAACAGGTCGCTCACTTCGGAATCTTCGATGACATCCACCGAGTGCGGCACATTGGGCGGGATCTCCAGCGTCTGTCCCGGCCCAAGCTCCACGTCGCGGCCCGCGATGTGAAACACCAGCCTCCCCGTGTGTACCATCGAGACCTGTTCATTCTCATGATGGTGCAGCGCTACATGGCCACCCTTTTTAAGTTGCAGCAGAGCGACAGTCATGCCGGCGGTATGCACCACGCGGCGAAAGAAGAACGGGGTGATTTCTTCGAGCGGGATCTCATTCCAGTCGTGAATAGTCATAGGCTATAGAAAGTATGCAACGAACTCAGTTTCTATGGTTGGGAGCAGGCGCAATGTTTGCCGCCGATTTGCCGGGCAGGGGATGGAACGAGCTATTCGACGGCAAGACTCTCGCCGGCTGGACCCCGCAGGATGGCCAGCCCCAGCAGTGGATCGTTGACGGCGGCCTGCTCGCCAATGGGCCGCAAGGCAAGGTGAATAACCTCGTCTCCGAAAAGTTGTTCGGCGATGTAGAGTTGTTCGCCGAATTCCAGATACCGGCCGGATCGAATTCTGGAATCTATCTGCAAGGGCTCTATGAAGTGCAGATCTTCGACAGCTTTGGCAAAGCGAAACTCACAACCCAGGACGGCGGGGCAATCTACCACCGCTGGATCGGCGAGAAGCCGGTCGGCGGCAGCATCCCCCTGTCGAACGCAGCCATGCAGCCTGGCGAATGGCAAACTTATCAGATCGCCTTCCAGGCTCCGCGTTTCGACAGGGCGGGCAAGAAGACTGCCGCCGCAAAATTTGACAAGGTGATCTATAACGGTCGGCTCGTTCAGGAAAACACCGCCTGCGAAGGCCCAACGCGTTCGGCGATGAATCTGCCGGAAGCTTCGATGGGGCCGCTCATGGTGCAGGGCGACCACGGGTCGGTCAAATTTCGCAGACTCTGCTGGCGGCCGCTAAAAGCGTAGACCGAGATCGAAGAGCGAATAACCCACCGCCTGGCGCAGATAGAGCCAGCCCGCTTGCAGGTTGGACACTTCCTTCGACGGCCGCGGCGACCCGGCACAGTTCAGCCCATACGACTCCATCATGCGCTTGGCGCGGAACAGGTGATAGCCGTCGCTAACCAGGATGCAGTTGTTCCAGCCCATGCGCTTCAAAATTTCCGCGCTGGCGGCCGTCGATTGCGCCGTCGTGGCCCCCTCGCGTTCGATGTAAATCTTCTCCACCGGTATGCCGCGAGCGGCCAGATACCGGCGCCCCACTTCCGCCTCGGTATGCACCAGTTCACCGCCCGAGCCTCCGGTGGTCAGGATGCGCGAGGCCAGCTTTCGCGCGTACAAATCGTAGGCGTGATCGAGCCGGCTCCTGAAGACCGGCGACGGTTTGCCATTGTATTCGGCCGCCCCTAAAACTACGATTACATCCGCTGGGCGGGCTTCATCCAGTTGGGCATGATCGCGGACAAGGAGCGTCAACTCGGCCACCTGGTAGGCCCAGGCCAGAAACAAAATTGCACCGACAATGAATAGAAGTTTCTTCAACGCGCTCGAATTTAGTCTACTGAAGCTATGGACGTGGCGCGCATAGAACGCATATCAAGTTTGCAGAACCCTCTGCTGAAGAGCATCCGCAAGGCAATTTCGAAGGGATCTTCCACCGAAGACGGCTGCCTGGTGGCCGAAGGGTTTCATCTGTTGGAAGAAGCCCTGGGCAGCGGGGCGAAGATCGAGGCCATCATTGGCACGGCCCAGGGGCTGGCTGGGGTGGGCAGCCTCGCGGGCAAGATTATCGAACTCACCGACTCGATGTTTCGCGATCTGTCCGGCATGGAAACCCCTCAGGGCATCCTGGCTGTGGTGCGAACGCCGGCCTGGGATCGCTCAATCCTCAACGCCGGCAATCCGCTGATCGTTGCCCTCGACAGCGTCCAGGACCCAGGCAATGCCGGTGCAATTTTACGCACCGCCGAGGCCTTCGGCGCGACAGCCGTAGTAGCGCTGCGCGGTACTGTCGATTTTGCGAACCCCAAGTTGTTGCGTGCCTCGGCTGGCAGCATTTTTCGCGTGCCCACCTTCAAGGGCGAATTGAGCGAGCTTAAAATGCCTCTCTATGGCGCTAGCGCCGAAGCGGGCGTACTCGCCAGCCAGGTGGATTGGCGTGGCCCCTGCGTGATCGTCATCGGCAGCGAAGGGCAAGGCCTCTGCGAATCAGTACGGAAGGCGACAAGGGGCGTTAGAATCCCGACGCGGGGCGTCGAAAGTTTGAATGCCTCCGTCGCTGCGGCTGTATTCCTCTACGAGGCGGCGCGGCAGCGCGGCGATGAGGGCGATCGAGGGTGAGCAGTCTCTTCGACAGCGAGCCGTTAGCCGGCGACCGGGGCCACGCCTCCCGCCCGCTCGCCGAACGGCTGCGCCCGGAGAAGCTCGAAGATGTAGTGGGGCAGCGCCACCTGCTCGCCCCCGGCCGGCCCATCCGCACCATGGCCGACAAGGATCGCCTGAAAAGCATGATCCTGTGGGGGCCTCCTGGAGTTGGAAAAACCACGATCGCCCGCCTGCTCGCCCAGCAATCCAAGGCCGACTTCATCCCCTTCAGCGCCGTCCTGAGCGGCATCAAAGAAATCAAGACTGTAATGGCGGAAGCGGAAAAGAACCTACGCTACGGGCGTCGCACTGTTGTTTTTGTCGACGAAATCCACCGCTTCAACAAAGCGCAGCAAGACGCCTTTCTGCCCTATGTCGAACGCGGCGATATTGTCCTGATTGGGGCCACTACCGAAAACCCCAGCTTTGAAGTCAACGGCGCGCTGCTCAGCCGGGCCAAGGTCTTTACCCTCCGTGGCCTCAGCGTCGAAGAGCTGAGCGAATTGGTGGATCGCGGTCTGCGGGAGATGGCTGTCGAGGCCGACCCGGAGGTGCCCGGCATGATCGCCGCCTTCGTCAACGGCGATGCCCGCAATGCCCTGAATCTTGTAGAGCTGGCTGCCTCGGTAGCGGAAGGCGGACGCATCTCCCGCGAGAATCTTGAGGGTGTTCTCGAACGCAAGATGCTCCTCTACGACAAGGGCGGCGAGGAGCACTTCAATCTCGTGAGCGCTCTGCACAAGAGCGTCCGCTCGAGCGACGCCGACGCGGCCATCTACTGGCTCGCCCGCATGCTCGAATCGGGCGAAGACCGCATGTACCTCGCACGGCGGCTGGTGCGCATGGCCATCGAAGACATCGGGCTTGCAGATCCGCGCGCTGTCGAACAGGCCATCGCCTGCCAGCAGACCGTCCATTTTCTCGGCGAACCGGAAGGCGATCAGGCCCTGGCGCAAATTACCATCTATCTCGCGGTAGCCCCCAAGAGCGACGCCGCTTACCAGGCCCTCAAAGCCGCACAGACTGCCGCCCGGGAGCGCCTCGCCGAACCGGTCCCCATGCAATTGCGCAACGCGCCCACTCGCCTGATGAAGGATCTGGGCTACGGCACGGGATACGAACACGCCCACCAGCGCGCGGACGCAGTGGTGGGCATGGCATGTTTACCGCCCGGGCTTGAGGGGACTGAGTTCTATCACCCCACCAACCGGGGCGTCGAAGCGAAAATCCGCGAGCGGCTCGAAACGTGGAAGAATAAGCGCGAAACTACTACTTTTTGATCTTGCTCGCGTCGGCGGTGACTGTAATTTCGATGCGCGCCTTGCCTACCAGCTTCGCCACACCCACCGTAGTACGGGCGGGGCGAGGGTCTGGAAAGTAGCCAGTATAGACCTTGTTCATGCGTTCAAAAAGGTCCATATCCGTGAGATAAACCTGCACGGCCACCGCATCGGACGCGCTCACTCCGGCATGCTTCAGAATCCGGTCCACGTTCGCCAGACACGCTTTCACCTCGTCTTCGAAGCTCTCCGGAATGTTGCCGCTTGCGTCGCGGCCAAGCTGGCCCGCTACATAAAGCGTTCCGTTCGATAAAACGCCGGGCGAATATGGACCGGCGGCCGCGGTGCCAGGCGGCATCACCGCCTTCTTTTCCGCCTGCATTAGTGCGGGGGCGAGAAGGAAGGAAGCGGCGCATAAAAATTGAAGGTTTTTTTGTGAGAGTGACATCAACTAGCAGTGTAAAGCATGCAAAGTAAAGGACTAGCAGTACTTAAGTTCTCAGTAAAATTGAGCCACTTAGTTCATTGAGCTTTTTCGCCATATAGGGCATTCTGACAGTGTCAGGAGAGTGAAAAGTGTTTGGAATGCAAAGCAGCGGTCGTGGTGTAAAAGATGCGAGTGATCGGCGCGGGTCGGATCGGTTCCCGATTGAGCGCGAAGTAAAGTATAAGGTGCTGTCCAAGCGCAGTGCAGATGAATTCGGTTCGGGAAAGACCTTGAACATGAGCAGCTCGGGTGTGTTGTTCACTTCGGAGCACTTTCTCATCCCTGGCAAAAGAATTGAAGTCTCCATCAGTTGGCCGGCCCAATTGAATCAGATGACAAACTTGAAGCTGGTTGCCCGCGGGCGCGTGGTGCGTTGCGAAGATGGCCGGGCAGCTCTTGAGATCCAGCAATACGAATTCAGAACTCAAGCCAGTACACAAATTCAGTAAATTTTTTTGTTGATTGTCCTTCTCCGTTTGTGTAGTAAGTTACCAGGCGGGCCATTTTTAAAAGATGGCCCGCCTATTTTTTGCTTAGGAGTTCTCCGCCTGCTTCCATAGCCACGCGCAGACAGCACTCTGCTCTTCAAATTGGTTCACCCGTTGGGTAGCCGCAGAAAAGTCAAATTCTCACTTGGAATCAACGGCTTCCGGGAGATCACATCGCCCAACTGCGGTTTCCAGTCTTAGGCTTCCCCAACGAAATTAGTGGATTGCAGGCTCAGGAGATGTGGTGGCCGCTACGCGACGGGTCAAACACCAGATCGCCTGCCGGATTCACCTTGCCCCAACGT
>JBKJSR010000588.1:0-4411 GCA_046594355.1 Bryobacter sp. | reverse complement strand
TGCAATCGCAGCGTAACAACAAAAACGCCGGGGCGATCCGCGCCTCCATCGGCCTTGCGACCAACTTTAAGGACGCCGCGATCCTGGTCGATTTCCTGGCCGCCTTTCGCAACCAGCCCCGCGCCACCATTGGCGAAGTCAGCGTCGAAGACGACACCTGCCGCGTGATCCGCGACAGCAGCTAGTACCGCGACCGTTAGCGGGCCGGTCTTGGCGGTAGTGGCACTAGTCGATTGCTTTCACCGCGACCACGATCATCTCGTAAGGCAACTTGCCGCTGAACTGCGCTGTTCCCGCCTGCTCGATCACCGCGTAAAGCGCATTCAGATTCACCCGTGGACTCCCGATCGCAATGAATTCATCTCCCGCACCTTTGCCGCTCAACATCGCCGCCGCAGGCGTGCCAGGGGTGAAGATCATCCTGATCCCCCGGGCCAGCGGATCGTCTCCATCCGTCTCCGGACCTTCATCGTCTTCCACATCGGCAAACACCATCAACCCGCCATCGACCAGCTTTTTCGGCTTGCCCATCAGCCTCATCCGGAAGTGCGTATAGTTGAAGCCCGACTTCGAAGCTACGAGTGTGATCGCACTCGCACTCGCCCGTACCGTCACCGAAAGTTTGTTGTAAGCCGCAAACGCCTTGTTTGGATCGTGTCCGCTAAAACCCGGGATGAAATCGAATGACTTCTCCACGTCGAGCCCCGCGAATCGGGTTACTGGATGTATCTCAAACGAGTGATCCGGGTTCGTATTTACGGCTGGCGGGAAATCGGCAAACTGCACCTGTGAATCCGCCGGATGCTCGAACCACAAGCGCCACACTCCAGACATCGCAACCGATTGGCCATTGCCCTCATTTGCCCGAATTGAATCGAATGCCGCCTTCTGACCGGGCTGTCCCGCATTCACCATCTCCGCCACCACCGGCAATCCAACCTGCTTTTGCGAGCGTCCCGCAAAGTGCATGTCGCCGTCGCTCTTGGCGGAGTTGGGTTTCTTGTGCGCCTTGTCCACGACAAAGTCGGCGTTGATCGTCGCCCGGTCTTTGTACTTCTTTACCCAGGCGCGCTTCAGCACCAGCGTCCCCGCCCACGACCACGAACACAACACCAAACACAACACCAGGGCAATCGGGACACGCATCTTACTTCACCTCCGGCGCGGCCGTGGCGGTCTTCCCGCGCGCTTCCGTCGGCGATCTGCCCGCGTTGCGTATGTTCATGATCCGGTTCAAGGTGTCAAACCAGAACGGTGCCCCAAGCGACACCGCAGCCGCCGTGATCATCCAGCCGATCAATTGCGCCAGATATCCCAGCGCATTCGTCTTAGGCTCGCCCGGCCAACCCATCACCTGTGACAGCAGGCGTTCCTCGTTCTCGTTCAATCCGCTTTGCGGCGTCCGCAAAGGCTTGCTCTCGGTTGGCTCATCCGGATTGGGATACTCAACCAGCGGCAACATTTCTTCCGGTCGCGACTGGTTCGCCCGAATCGCCGCTTCTGTTACAAACTGCGCCCGCAGCGCCGGATTCGTCCACAACTTGCGTCCGATCTGCACCGTATCCGCATTCATGGCCAGCGTCACAAACACCGCCAGACCCAGCACATACCATTGCGTATTTCGCTTGTACCAGCCCGAGACCCGATCCATTCCATCGTTGAACCATTGCTCGAGTACCTTCTGTACCGTCGCGGAGTCTTCATTTTCACCGGCCAATATCGCTCTCAGCGTCGTTTGCAGGTCTTTGTTGCTCAAGCCATCAATGCCGGCGTTCAGGGCGGCGATATCCGAGCGCGATTTCCCCTGTCCCGTAATCACATCCATCAACGCCGTTGCAAAATGCTGCGGGGCAATATAAGCGGGTTGTTTCCGGCTCTCGTCGATGGTGATCCCGCGGATCAATGGATGGCGATACAGCTCATTCTTCAGCGCCACGTCTCCGCTCAGCAGACGCGTGATCCCAAGATCGAGAAACTTGCCGCGCTTGTTAATAAATCCCGCGAGCAATTCATGGACCGACGTACAAACCAGCGCCAGCAACAAATAGATAAAGCTCAAGCCAATGGCAACATCGAGCATAGGTAGCGACATAGTCCTCCAAGCTGTCTCATGACGGCGAAACCATAGTAACGAATTTCGCGATGCTTTATCTGCTGAAATACGCGGCAAAAAGCGGAATCTCTGCCGCCAATGCGCCGCACTCCCCTCGTGTTCCCCCGAAGCCCTACATTTTCAACGGAACACACTTGACAGTCGTCTTAACTATAGCTAACCTTAATTATGTTGCTATAGTGTGTTTTGAATGCCAAACCATAATAAAGCAGCATCAAGGCGGAGAAGCCGGCAAAAGGAGAAGCAACACGGTGAAGATCAACTTTTGGTCCTGGATAGGCGCAATGATGCTTGCCGTTCTTTCCGAGTCTGCGGCGTACGGCGTGCCATACTTCGCCCGAAAATACAACACCAACTGCACAAAATGTCACGCTCTGCCCCCAATGTTGAACGAGTTTGGCCAACGATTTGTGGCCAACGGCTATCGCCTTCCCGAACTGAAACAAACGGAGGGGTTTACTATTCCGGCAGCCCTCTGGAATTCATATCGGATCGACGCGGATCACGAGCGTGACTGGGCCAAAGGCTATCCGAACCGGGTGGAGCTGATTGCTTCGGATTCGATCAATTCATGGCTTGGTTATTTCGTGGAGTGGCGTACTCTCAGCTATGGAACCGGCTCAAACGGGCGTCTGGGCGGGCGGCACGGTCGCTTTGAAGATTTGTTTCTACAGTTCACCCTGCCGAAAAAAGTGTTCATCACCGCCGGGCAGTTTCGAATGATCAACCAGTGGGATGTCTCACGCCGGTTGACTCTCGCGGAGCCGATCGCATTCTCGGCGGGCGTGCCCGGAGAACGAAGTAGCCGATCGCGCCTCACTTCGCTCCGGTCATTTTCTCTGGCTGGGCGAGCTCCGGCGATACGTGCGACTTGGATTGCCCGGCCGGGGGCCATCGAGTCCGACGGCTGGTTTCATGAGTTCACGGTACCAATGGCGGGGGAGCTGTCGATTCCGTTAGGGCAAGAGGCGAAGCGCACGGCCAGCTTTCAGCTCGAAGGCCGACCGAAGGGGTTTCTCTATGAAACTTACTATCGGCGATCACTGAATTCGATAGGCGGCTTGCTGTTTGTGGGGAGGGATCGTTGGGTGGCCAATGCAACGGGTACGCTGCTGCTCCTCAAAAAGCATAACCTGATGGCTTCAGTAGGCACTGCGAAGTTCCGGTCCGGACTCCACGACTTCCGGCTCAGCGTGGGAGACGATTGGGTACTGAAGCGATGGGTGTCGGCGGGGGCTCGGCTAGACCATCAATCCGCTCTTCGTCGCGGCCCGGCGGTGCTCCCTCACGTCAACTTTAGCTTCCCGGGGAGTAAGTACACTTTCCTCGTGACCATCGAACATAGGCTGCAGCAACGGAACATGGGGACTTCTATTGAAATCGGCACTGTTTTTTAGTTTTCAGCGCCGTGTGTTGAGTAACGCGATGAGTAAGTGGAGCGGGGCATCGGCGCCCCCCGCAGATTTTTTTAACTGCCGCAATCCCCCGTCCCTCAGCCCTTTTTCGCCAGCGCTATTTTCCAGCCACTCACCCCAACCCGGAGTAACCGTATCATCCGAGCCTTCGCCTAATCTTAGAAACCGCAGCGGGGCGATGTGATCTGCCGGAAGCCGCCGATTCCAAGTGGGAATTCGACTGCTCCGCAGCTACCCGACGGGTGGGTGGCCTTGAAGCGTCGGGAACCCTGATTTCAAGCCTCTGGACGTGTTTGGGCCAACCGGATTGTTCCGATATTCAGCTAACACAGTGTACAGGCCGGCTTCGCAACGATCAGCCATTCCGCCCACCCGCCTGCAGCCACTCGCAAAGCCTGCGCAAAGCTTCTCCGGTATCGGTGCCCTGCACTGCCTGCGCCTGGGAAGCCAGTTCAAAACCAACTTTGTAATCGCCCACCCCCATCGCCTTGCGCGTTTCTTCGCGCAACCTCCACGCCTCCGCCGAAAGCTGCATGAGCCGCTCGAGGTCGGCTCCACCTCTGGAGCAAATGCTGACTCCTCTAAAGCCGGCACGGCACACCGGGCAGCGGTTTACCTCGCTCCATTCGGCTTCACCTCCAGAAAGAAGTGCAGTTCCCGCAGCGCCTGCGACGCTGCCGCCAGCACCGCACCATCGCCGTCCGCAATCGCGATCTCGATTCTCTCATGCAGATCGATCGCTTCTTCGCGATCCTCCCCGTGCATCTTATGCAGCAGATTGCGGGACCGCTCCACCAGATCCGCAGCATCCTCCCCGCCCGGCGAAAGGGCAGCCGCTTCCGCTTCGATCATTTTAACTTCCGGCACTTCGTCGATGTCCAGA
>JBKJSR010000210.1:0-2771 GCA_046594355.1 Bryobacter sp. | reverse complement strand
ATCGAAGGTATAGCTACCGCTGAAGTTGCCGGGGAAGAAATTCGCGATGCGTTCGATGTTGAGATCGCCGCCAATCTTGAGCGTATGTTTGCCACGAACCGCCGCCAGCGAATTGATGATGTTGAACTTGTCGGAGTTTGTATAACGCGGTGAAAAACTGTTGCGGCCGATGGTCAGCATATTGATCCCTGCCTGCCGAACTACCGCCTCCGGCTTGTCGCTGTTGGCCAGGCCCGGCTGGTCGTCGCGCAGGTAAACGAAGCGCGAATCCCAGATCGTCGCCGCGCCAAACACCTTGTTGTAGCCCACCGACAGGTTGTCGGAAGCGATGTTCGTGTTACCGGTATGTTCGGACGCCGATTGCGCTCCTGAATTTTCAAAGCTTGTGCCCTGAAAACGATGCATGTTGTACCGGACATTCAACTGCTGTGTGGAACTAAGGTTGTAATCCACCCGGCCTGTATAGATGTTATTGCGCTGGCCTGTAACATAGGCAGTCTGAAAGGGCCGCAACTCCGCCACCGCGCGTTGCGAATCCGCATCCGTCAGCGGATTCACCGGAAAGAAAACCGGGTTGGGATTTGTGTTCCGCTGCCCGTCGTAATTGAAGAAAAAGAACAGCTTGTCCCTGCGGATGGGGCCGCCGAGGTTGCCGCCAAACTGGTTGAAGTGATAGGGCGGTCGCGCAACGCCACGGCTCTTGTTGATCGGCGTGTTCGCGTTCATCGCGCGATCGCGAAAAAACCAGAACCCCGTTCCGTGGTAATCGTTGGTGCCGCTCTTGGTCACCATGTTGATCACCCCGCCGCCCGAGCGTCCAATCTCGGGAGCAAAGCCGGAAGTATTCACCTGAAATTCCTGCACTGCGTCCTGCGAAAACGTATAGGGATTGCGCCCGCCACCGGCGCGTCCGGAGCTTTGTCCGAAGAACAGATTATTCGCATCGCCACCATCGACGAGCACGCTGTTGGCCGTGCCTTTCTGGCCGCCAAAGCTCAAATCTCCACCGCGCGTCTGGTCTCTCACAACGCCAGGCGTGAGCACGGTGAAATCGAGAAAATTGCGGCCGTTAATCGGCAGATCGCGCACCGCCTTTTCGTTCACGGTGGTCGCAGTGGAGACCCGCGAAGTCTCAACCAGTGGAATGTCGGCCGTCACACTTGCGGTCTCCGTCACGGCACCGATTTCAAGCTGCACATCGAGCGTCAAAACTGCACCGACTGTCAATGCAAGACCAGACTGTTTGAACTGTTTAAAACCGGGCTTCTCTACCGCAACGCTATAGCTACCAACGGGCAGCCGGACAAAATTATAGACCCCGGCTGCGGAACTTTCCGTCATGCGTGAAAAACCGGTATTCGTATTGATTGCTGTAATTTTGGCCGCTGCGACCGTCGCACCCGACGGGTCCATCACCGTGCCATTCAACGTCGCGCCACCCACTTCGCTCTGCGCCATTGCGCAAAGGCAAGCAAGCACCACACCTATCACCAATTGGAAACTTTTAAGCATACACCCATATTAAATGCTCTTTGTGTCGATCCGTTTACGGCGAGAAGCGCA
The DNA here is from genome assembly GCA_046594355.1 of Bryobacter sp. GTDB lineage: Bacteria > Acidobacteriota > Terriglobia > Bryobacterales > Bryobacteraceae > Bryobacter. Next base: position 1,208 of record JBKJSR010000210.1, on the reverse strand, counting down.
AGCGGCTGATTCCCCCCCCTCCACGACGCCATAGAGTAGTGGAACAATAGAGAAGATTCCGCATGGACCCACAAACTCAGGAATGGCTCGGTCAGTTGCTGGCCTATGGCGCTCAACTTCCTCCCGAAGAACGGGAGACTTCCGTGCGCGAAGCTTGCGCTGGGAGAGAAGACCTGCTCGAAGTTGCGCTGCAAATGTTGAGGTCGGGGCAGTCGCCGACCAAGACCATGGTGCCTGGCCGGAGCACTCAGATGATCGGTGCCTATCGGGTGCTGCGCGAACTCGGCAAGGGTGGCATGGGCGTCGTCTATCTTGCCGTTCGCGACGATGGTGCTTTCCGCAAGAACGTGGCAATCAAGCTGTTGCGCGGTGACGTCGTGACGCCCGAGTTCATTGAGCGCTTTCGCAATGAACGTCAGGTGCTGGCCAACTTCGACCACCCCAATATCGCCCGCATTCTCGATGGAGGGGACACAACGGAAGGCATGCCCTTCTATGTGATGGAGTATGTTGAAGGCCGCCCCATCGACCGCTATTGCGATGAAGATAAACTCAGCCTGAACGATCGCCTAAAGCTCTTTCAGAAGCTCTGCGGAGCCATCGGCTATCTGCATCAGAATCAGGTGATCCACCGCGACCTGAAGCCCGGCAACATTCTGGTCTCAACCGAAGGCGTGGTCAAGCTGCTCGACTTCGGCATCGCCAAACAGCTTGGCCCCGCGAGCATGGAACTCACGACAGCCGATGGCACTCCGCTTACACCCGCATATGCCAGCCCCGAACAGTTCACGGGCCGGGCCGACGCCCGCAGCGACATCTACACTTTGGGCGTGATTCTCTACCTGATGCTCACCGGGCGCCTGCCCGATCAAGGGACGATCAAGCCGCCGAGCGAGAGTGTGAACGAAGACTTCCAGCGCACCCAAGAGACAACCAGGCAATTGAAGAAGCGCATCATGGGCGACCTCGATCTGGTCGTGCTCAAGGCGATGCACCGCGAGTCCCGCATGCGCTATGGGTCGGCGCTAGAGCTATCGGAAGACCTGGAGCGCTTTCTCGTTGGCCAACCCGTGCTGGCCCGCACCAGCGGCGGAATGAGCGGAAAGACGCTTGGGATCGCCGCCGCCGCAGTGCTGATCCTCGTGGGGGGCGCAGCGGGAGTTTATTTATGGCAACAGCAGCCGAAGGCAATACCTGAGCCGCAGAAG
>JBKJSR010000567.1:0-8643 GCA_046594355.1 Bryobacter sp. | reverse complement strand
GCCAGCTTCATCTCGGCTGCGAGATGTCTCTTTTCACGCAAATCAATGATGGCCAGTAGTATTTTTGCGAAGGGTCCGAGGTATTTTCCCCTATCGACGACGGCCTTGAGGCGCTCGACCGCGACGGTCTTATTGCCTTCGGCTTCTTCAAAGCGAACAAACCACTTTACGAAGAAGGGCACGGTGCCGAGTAAATACTCCGTGAGGCCGGTGGTCAGATAGGCATCGGTATAGCCGGGATCGATCTTAAGAAGTTTGACGGCGTAGGAGTGAGATTCTTTGGCGTGAGCGAGACTGCCAAGTTGGCGCTTTTCGATCAGGCCCAGGTAGTCGGTGATGAGTCCTGCGTTGAGGCAGAGAGCGAAGAGAGCGTTTGTTTCATAGGCGTTCGCGACGAGGCGGGCACGTGCCATCGCCTTGGATTGTTCGATTGCCGCAAGGAATCGATCTTTCAGTTTTGCGTCGGGGATGAGCTTTTTTTCGCTCATGACTCGCTTGTTGCTCGAGAAAAATTCCGCTTCGAGAATGGAGAGGCGGTCGAGTTCGCGGAACAAGAGGGCAGAGGCACGAAAGGTGTAGCCAAGCGGGTCTTCGGGATGCCCGGCGATGTACGAGTTCATTTCCTGATCGGCGGAGTTGAAGTCGAAGTTGTACATGCGGTTGAGGGCGCGTTCGAGCGTGGCCGCCGGAACAGCGCAGGAGATGCACAGGACCAAAGCGAAGAGCTTAATTGAAAAGGCGCTCAAAAGTCTCACGGGTCCTTTCCTGTATTTCGCGCAATTCCTGCTCCAGGTTTTTTTGCTGGATTCTCGCCGGCATCCAGCGGTTGAGCATGGAAGCGAGCGCTTCGCGCACAGCAGGTGCCTCGGGCAATGAGGTTGTCTGCTGTCCAGAATAGAGCCGCAGACCGTGATCGACCGCGCGAAAAAGAGTCGCGGCGTGCATTAGAAAGACTGCGTCTTCATGTTCGAGATGACCCGTTTGTTCCACTACGTCGATTCGTTCCGGGGTATTCAACACTTTGAAAAAGATGCCCGCTCCGCGCAGACGCAGGAACATGAGCAGGAAGTCGATGTCGTAAAAACCGCCGCGCCCGGCCTTAAGGGGATTATTCTTACCCTGTTCTTTCTCGAGACGCGCGCGCATGTCGCTGAGTTGCTTTTTAGAACGATGCGATTGACCGTAGCGGCGCCAGTCGACCTTTTGCAACTCGTTGAGGAAGCTGTTTGCGCGCTCTGGATTACCGGCAACCGAGCGTGCCTTCATGTAGGCGATGCCCTCCCAGGCTTCGGCATTATGGGCAAAGTAATCCATGTAGGCTTGCTCAAGCTGAACGAGATCGCCTTCGCGGCCAAAGGGACGGAGCCGCGCATCCACCGTAAAGATGATGCCGTCGCCGGTGTAGGCCGTCAGAATCTCGATCATGCGGGCAGCGACGCGGGTCCAGAATTCCAGTTCGCCCGCGGCTTCATTGGGCAGGATGAAGACAATATCGGCATCGCTCGCGAGATCGAACTCGCGGAGGCCGAGCCTGCCAAGCGCGACGACCATCATCGGATTTGCCAAATTCGCCTCGCCCTTGCCGGTGTGCTGCACGGCCAACTGGTAACAATGGGCAATGATCTCGTCGGCGAGATCGCTATTGGCGGCCAGAGTTTCAAAGACGGGTTTCGCAAGTAAGAGGCTCTCGCACTGGATGCGGAAAAGACGGCGGCGGAAAGCCTTGCGCATACCGGGTTCGGCAATCCAGTCGATGGGCCGGGCGGGCTCGCGGCGCATCTGGCGAAGCTCTTCGGTCCATTCGGGCTGACGGATCAATTCATCGGTGAGGTAAGGGCTGTTGGCTGCGATATCGCGGAGGTCTGCCTGCAGGATTTCGTCGCGGCGAAAGTCGGGCCAGCGCTGTTCGAGCTGCTCGAATAAGCGCTCGACCTGGGCGCGGTTGGGCAGATTGGGCCGGGCAATCGAAGGCAGTGCAACACTGTGCCCATAGATGATGCGCGCATAAATCGACTCCACCGCCGCCAGATGTTCCTTCAGCTTTTGGGTGAGCCCCGGGCCGGAGTTTTCGACGCCAAGATGAATTGGAGGCATACGGCGCGCGAGTTGTTCCTGTTCTTCGGGGCTTTCCGGCAGGGTGTGGGTTTGACGATCTTCCATCACCTGGAGGCGATGCTCGAGGTGGCGCAGAAATTCGTAGGCCTCGCTCAGCGCATCGTACTCGGTGGTGGAGATCAGCGATTTGTCATGCAGACGGGCGAGAGCGAGCAAAGTGCCGCTATTGCGAACCCATCGTTCGCGGCCACCGTAGAGCCGCTGGAGACATTGCACGAGAAATTCGATATCGCGGATGCCGCCGCGGGTGAGTTTGACGTCGATCGCATCGCCGTTGAGTTTGCGGTTGGCCAGCTTTTCATTCAAGCGGACACGCGTTGCGCTTACCGCTTCGATGGCAGAGAAGTCGGTGGAGGTGCGGTAGGTGAGCGGCTCGACAAATTCGATCAACGCGAGACCGGCCTGTGGCTCGCCGGCCGAAATGCGGGCCTTGATCATCATCTGCAGTTCCCAATCGCGCGCCCGAACGCGGTAATACTCACTGGCGGCTTCGAGTGAAATTGCGATCTCGCCGAGGCTGCCCTCCGGCCTGAGACGAAGGTCCACGCGGTAGCAAATGCCTTCGGCAGTATAGGCTCCGAGGAATTGAGTTTGGCGCTGAGCGACTTTTTCGAAGAATTCCTTGTTGCTTAGCAAAGAGCGGCCGCTGGTTTCGCCGCGGCCTGCATAGACGTACATCAGATCGATGTCGGAGCTGTAGTTGAGTTCGTTGCCGCCGAGTTTACCGAGCGAGAGAATGCTGCAGCCGCAGGAGGCGCCGTCCGCGAGGAGAGGGGTTCCAAAAATGGTTTCGGCTTCAGCCCGGATTTTTTCATAGGACCAGCCAAGGATAGAATCCGCGAGGGCGGAAACCTCGGCCGTAGTTTGCGAGAGGGAAGCGTGGCCCAGAACATCACGCAGGAGAATTCGGATGAGGCAGCGGCGGCGAAAGGCGGCGAGGGCCAGATTTTGAAAGGGGAGTTCGTCGAGGAGGGCCCGGTAATGGTCGCGGTCGAATTCGCGATCCAAGGCAATGCCGACGAGCCAATCCGGGTGTTGCCGCACTTCTTCGGCGAGAACGCGGCTGTGGAGTTTTAGGATTTCCGAGTACGAACCGAGCAGTGGTTTAGACAACTTGGGCCAAAAGGCTAATTTTATCACCCTGGAAGAGTATCCCGGGTTTGAGAACTCGCGCATACCAGCCGCCGCGTCCGGCAAGTTTGAGCAGCATCTGGATTTTGTCGAGGCCAGCCGTGTTGTAGACGTCGAGAGTGCGACAGGGCTCGCGCAGTCTGGTCAATTCGATTTCGCATTGCGACCCGATCCGGAAGCTCTGCCCAGGCTGCAGCCTGGTGTAGTCGAGGTGCCTGGTGGTGAGATTTTCGCCGAGCGCGCCGGGGAAGAGTCGATAGCCCAAGGCGTTAAGTTCAGCGATCACTTCGTGGCCGACCAGCAGCAAAGCCTGGCCGGGGATGCCATGAATTTTGGGGTGACTCCAGGAATCGCCCTCGAGGCCTAGCGGGGTGAGCCTGGCATCGGGGATTTCCCGCTTGGGGATTCCGCCACGCGAGATATTGAGCTGGCTTATTTCTCCGGTCATCTGTAGATACCATTATCAGAATCAATCGCCCCGATAAAAATAAAACATTGGGGCAGAATGACCCTGCCTGCTTGGAATCAAGGGTTTTGAGGGTTTATAATCGAACATCGGCCTTGTGTCGTGGTTTGTCTATTGTTGGGTAGGAACCTGGGTTTCGCGTCTCCGTCGACCGCCCGGAACTCATATTCGCCATTTGTGCGCTCAACAGCCAGCATCCGATCTACTCAATCGAGGGAATGAATGTCTAACGATTTACGTAATTTTTTGTCGCTCTCATACGGAGAGCTCGAGGACCTCAACCTGGCAGCAAAAGAGCAACGCAAGAACCGCGTAGCCGCCCACGTGATCCAGGAAGAACGCCTCAAGTATCTGACGGACGAGAAGCGCATCAAGGCTGTAACGGTCATGTTTAGCGACCTCGAAGGCCGCCTGCACATGCTGGACTACGACAAGAAGTTCCTGATCAATAGTTGGGACAACCTGACTTTCGATGGTTCTTCGATTCGCGGTTTCACGGCCCAGCGGGAGAGCGATTTGCGCCTGTCGATGGACTGGAGCTCGTTCTATTGGGGCCCGGCGGATATTTTCGGATCCGGCAAAGCACTTGTGTTTAGCGAAGTGATCGACAAGGATGGCGGACCTTATTCCGCCGACATGCGCGGCGTGTTGAAGCAGTACGCGAGCAGCCAATACAAGAAGAACGGCTACACGCTGAACGCGGCCAACGAGATTGAAGGCTTTTTGTTTCAGGGTGTGGACGCCGAACGCCACTATCATGAGACGGGCAAGTTTGAATATGTAAACACGGGTGGCTACTACCACTCGCTGCCGGGCGACCCGCTCCGGACCTTTATCGACACCTCCGCCGAAGTGCAGCGGGCGATGGGTTTCGAGAACGAAAAGGACCATCCGGAAGTTGCCCCTTCGCAGTTTGAAATCAACTACAGCTACGGCGAAGTTGTAGCCGCCGCCGACCAGATCCAGATCTACAAACTGATCTGCCGCCAGGTTGCAACGAAGATGGGACTGACTGCCTGCTTCCTTCCGAAGCCGGTGGTGGGCGTTAACGGCAACGGCATGCACACTAACGTTTCGATCACCAAGGGCGGCAAGAATATTTTCTACGATCCCAAGGGCGAAGAGAAGATGAGCAAGACGGCCTGGCAGTTCATCGACCGTATCCTTACTCATGGCAACGACATTTGCCTGATGTTAAATGCAAGTGCAAACGCCTATCGCCGCCTCGACCCGCACTTTGAAGCCCCGAATCAGATCAAAGCTTCGGCGACGGATCGCGGCTCGATGGTGCGCATCCCGATTGGCAACGAGAAGAGTTCGCGTGTCGAGGTTCGCTCGGTTGCGCCGGATGCTAATCCTTACATGGTTCTGTATTCGGTATTTAAGACGGGTATCGACGGCGATATCGCGAAGATCAAGAATCTGCGCCAGGCGCTACGCTATCTGCCGGACAATGTTTACACGGCGCTGGAGAACTTCCGTGCGGCTGAATGGACTACGGAGTTGCTGGGCGCCGATGTGAAGGCCCGCTTTGCCGACCTGAAGCAGGCGTCGGCCGATCGGTGCCCGCGTTTGCTTGGCACTGTTGTGAAGGCTCCGGAAGTGCAGTTCCACCACGAAGTTTACAATCAGTACCTCTGGAACCAGTTCTAAGCTGCTTTGGATCTGATGTTGAGAAAGCCCCGGCCGCAAGGCTGGGGCTTTTTTGATGCCTCGGCAGCTTGAAGGCGACAGCTTTTTTTAACAACCCAATGGCAAAGACGTCATGGCTAAATTTCAAGGCCGTGTGGCGAGGCCGGAGGCGGGAATGAGAGTGGAGAAAACGCAGAACCGATCTATACGAAGTGGATCCGAGGCAAATGGGGATGAATGCGATGTCAATGAACATCGCAGAACACTTCCATCAAGGGTATGGATTGTAAATTTGCGGTCCTTCAAGAATTGGCGGCTGCCGGTGCCGCAGGTTGAATCGTGATAATGACTGCGCGAGCCGATCTGCTTGATAGGAAGCTTGTAAAGGCGGATGTGGGAGCCGTGTGGCCCTCCCAAGCGATGCGACGGGGTATCCAAATTCGCGGGGAGGTTTTGCAATGAAGCGATGGTTCGAGAACCGCAGTTGCATTTAGGGGCCGGCTCCGCCCGATTTACATGTATTGCTTGTGGTGGACCCGGGCGAATGGGTAGCAATTTGCCAGAGGAATGAGCAGAGCCCCGGCACATGGCCGGGGCTCTGATAGGTCGGGTTGTGGTGTTGACTAGATCGCGCTTGCGCCGCGATCGCCGTTGCGAATGCGGATGGCGTCGACCACGTCATAGACGAAGATCTTGCCGTCGCCGATCTTGCCGGTGCGGGCTGCCTTCGCTAGTGTGTCGAGCACTTCTTCGAGGCGCTCGGCCGGGATCACGATCTCCAGTTTGATCTTGGCCAGGAGATCTACTTTGTATTCCTGGCCGCGATAGACCTCGGTGTGGCCCTTCTGGCGTCCATGTCCGCGCACTTCCGTGACGGTCATGCCATCGACTCCGATGCCTTTGAGGGCTTCTTTGACTTCTTCGAGCTTAAACGGTTGGATGACTGCTTCGAGTTTTTTCATATAGTTATTCCTCTCTATTCTCAGCCTTCCAGCGAGTAGCCTTCTTCACCGTGCTGGCTCAGATCGAGCCCGTCGATTTCGTCCTGCTCGCTAACACGGACGCCGCCGCAAACGATATCACATATCTTGAGGATGACCAAAGTGCCGACAATTGCGAGGCCCCAGGCGATGGCAACGCCAATGGACTGATTGAGCAACTGGCCGGCGTTTCCTTCGAGCATGCCGCCCTTGCCTTCGGCAATTGCGCCATTGACCGCACGCGACGCGAAGACACCAGTAAGCAAAGCGCCGAGCGTACCGCCCGCGCCGTGGACACCGAAGGCATCAAGGGAATCGTCATAACCAAACATGGCCTTTACCTTCACAACCATGAAGTAGCAAACGATGCCGCCGACAAAGCCCATGATGAGAGCAGCGCCTGGAGTGACGAAGCCGGATGCAGGCGTGATGACAACGAGGCCGGCAACAGCACCGGAGATTGCGCCGAGGACGGTGGCCTTTGAGTGGAACCATTCCATCAGGGACCAGCCGAGAGCGGCTGCGGCTGCACCAAAGTGTGTTGTAACGAAGGCCGCCGAGGCCAGGCTGCCGGCGCTCAAGGCGCTGCCGGCGTTAAAGCCGAACCAGCCCACCCAGAGCATGCAGGCACCAATGAAACTGAGCACGAGTGAGTGGGGCCTCATCGGTTCCGTGCCATAGCCTTTGCGCTTGCCCATATAAATTGCGCACACGAGAGCCGATACGCCGGACGTAATGTGGACGACCGTGCCGCCGGCAAAGTCGAAGCAGGGAACCGAACCGCCGAGGAAAGCATTGAGAAAGCCACCCTTGCCCCAAACCATGTGCGCCATCGGGAAGTATACGAGCAATGACCAGAGGGTCATGAAAAGCACCATCGCGTTGAACTTCATGCGTTCGGCGAAAGCGCCGGTGATCAGGGCTGGTGTGATGATCGCGAACATCAGTTGGAACATCATCCAAGTTTGGTGAGGAATTGTGGCTGCATAGTCGGGCATCGGATCGGCTCCAACGCCTGCCAGCATGAAATAGCGGAAGTCGCCAATAAATGGACTGCCTTCACCGAAACTCAAAGTGTATCCGACCACGGCCCACAAAACAGACGCCAGGGCCATCAGGGTAAAGCTTTGCATCATGGTGGCCAAAACATTTTTCTTGCGAACCAGGCCTCCGTAAAAGAGAGCCAGGCCGGGGCCGGTCATCATCAGGACCAGCGCGCAGCTTGTCAGCATCCAGGCGTTGTCGCCGGCCGACTGTGCTGCCTTGACGCTGGCCTCTAGTGCGGCCGTCGGGGATGGGGGGGCTGCGGTTTGCGCAAACAAACCAGCAACACTGCCCAGAGCCAATGGGACTGCAAATGCGGTTCTTTTCATGACTATCCGATTCAATGAGATTTCCCGGCATCGACGTGGGCGGGCTGGTAATCGCGCAAGACAGGGCGGATTGACTAATGATGCTACTTCCGTTGCCCAGTGGGAAGCAGAAAATTTTTATTCGACGAATTGAAATGTTTGATTGGATCTCTTCGGCCCTTCAGGCCTACACTCAGTGAAACGGTTTGAGAACAGAGAAATTTGATCTGACTCAATATAAGAAAATCTAATAGGAGCCCTGATGCAGTATTCAAAATTTTGCTGTACCACTCTGATCTCGACGATCCTCTGCTGGCAGTTGGCCGCACAAACGCAGACCCCTGCGCCAGTTCCAGCGCCCGCCCCTGCAGCCCCGACGGCCTGGTCTGCCGGCCCCATAAACTTTAGCGGCCTGATCGACGGGTACTACAGCTATGCGGCAAACCATCCGGGATCTGGAACGAACCTCTATCGCAACTTCGACGTCCGGGCAAACAGTCTCAGCCTCAACATGGCGAAGATTACGCTCGAGCATGACGCCGATCCGGTTGGCTTCAAGATCGATCTTGGCTATGGCAGGGCCATGGACATCTTCAACTTTCAGGACACTGCGAATGGCTTTGACAATCTGAGGTATGTTCCGCAAGCCTACATCACGTTCAAACCCGCTAATGCGAAGGGGCTGCAAGTGGACTTCGGCAAGTTTTACACGAGCGCCGGCGCGGAACCCACCGAAACGCACCTGAACTGGAATTATTCGCGCGCATTGATGTATGCCAATGGCCCCTACTATCACTTTGGTTTGCGCACCTCGGTGCCTGTTACCAAGTACCTCACGGCGGGTTTTCAATTGGTAAACGGCTGGAACAATGTCGAGGACAACAACTCGGGCAAGACCATGGGCTTTACCACCGCGCTGACGGTTGGCAAGTTCGCGTGGCTGAACACCTACTACACCGGACCGGAA
>JBKJSR010000677.1:0-4327 GCA_046594355.1 Bryobacter sp. | reverse complement strand
AACCGAGCCTGTTACGCTGGGAACGCATGGTAAAAGGCTTCGCAACACCCGCTGGAACAGCTCGATACGCTGCCCGTTTTTCGGCTCTTGAACCGTTCCGCTGGTTTCAGCAATTCGACGGATTGACGATTTCCAACCTGGGGTTCGGCTCCTATCTCGGGCATGTTGACGACGAGGCCGATGCGCTTTATCAAGCCGCTGTAGAAACGGCCATTGAGTCGGGGATCAACTTCATCGACACCGCACGCAACTACCGGCACGGGCATAGTGAAATTGTGATCGGGCGTGCGCTTCGCGCCTGCAAGAATCGCGACGAAATCGTGGTGGCGACCAAGGCGGGGTTTGCCGGTTCGACACACTCGCTCGATCCCGATTTTCTGGAAGAGCAACTGGACATAAGTCTTTCGGCGCTGGATCTTCAGACTGTCGACATCTTTTATCTGCATAATCCGGAAACGCAGCTCCGTATGGTGGACGGACCTGCGTTCGACCTGATGCTGGCAAAGGCTTTTGAGCGATGCGAAGAGATGGTGGCAAGCGGCAAGATTCGCAGCTACGGGACCGCGACCTGGGACGGGTATCGCGTGCCGGGGCAACTGGACCTGAAGAAAATTGCCGGGCTTGCGGGGCCGCGCTTCCGGTGGATCCAACTGCCGCTCAATGCCGTACTTACCGAGGGAGTCGCGTTGATTGAAGAGGCTGCGGCAATGGGGCTGGGCGTTGCGACCAGCGCCACAATTTATCAGGGAAGACTTAAGGATCACTTGCCGGTTGCGATCCAGTATGCCCGTTTTGCCAGTGGCGTGCATAGCGCGCTGATCGGCATGGGACGGCCGAAACATGTAGCGGACAACATCGCCGCCGCGATCTCGAAGATCGCTTGAGGGCGGCAAGGTTTAGCAATGATCTCCGAAGCTCAGATGGCCTTCGACTGGCAGGGCGAGTTGCCACTGGTTCCGAACGAGGCGGCTGTTTTTCTGATTCATATGCGTCAAGGGCCACCTTACCTTGCGCGTACGACGATGCTGAAGCGCCGACTCACACGTTTGCTGGTGCCGCGAACGGGGAGCCGATTGCTCGATCTGAGTGGGATGGCGGAACGCATCGAGATCTGGTATACGCCTTCGCGGCTCGAGCAGGCGTTGAGTTTGTATTCGCTTGCCCGGATGCACTTTAGCGAGACTTACCGCAAGATCGTGCGCTTGCCCTCGCCCACTTACTTGAAGGTTTTGCTGAATAACCCGTTTCCGCGCACGATGCTGACTACGCGGCTGAGCGGAAGGGACAATTTGTTCTTTGGGCCGTTTCGTAATCGCGCCGAGGCGGAGCGCTGGGAGAGTGAGACGCTCGACTTTTTTCAGCTTCGCCGCTGCGAAGAAGAGCTCGCGCCTAACCCGGATCATCCGGGCTGTATTTACGGGGAGATGAATCAGTGTATGCGGCCTTGTCAGGCCGTTGTTGGAGTTACTGAGTACGCGAGCGAAGTTACTCGGCTGACGAGCTTTATCGGGACGCATGGGGCTTCGCTTGAAGAGTCGATCGGGCATGCCCGCGACCGGGCGAGCGAGAACATGGAGTTTGAAGAAGCGGCGCGGCAGCACAAGCGTTTTGAAAAGGTAGAAGCGCTGCTGCGGTTGGCGAGCGATATTACTACCGACATCCGGCATGCCAATGGCGTGAGTGCCGTGCGGGCCGGGAGCGGGGTTCAGCTTTACTTTCTGCTCGACGGGGTTTGGCAGCAGCCCGTGGGCTTTGATATGCGAATGCAGGCCGGTGAATCGATGGATCGGCGGCTGCGTCAGATTGTCGAAGCGCTGCCCGTGCCCCGGCCTACTTTGAAAGAACGTGAGGAGCATCTGGCTTTGCTTTCACGATGGTTTTTCTCGAGCTGGAGAGATTCCGAATGGCTCCCCTTTGCGAGCCGCAACGAAGTTCCTTATCGCAAGCTCGTTCGACTGATCTCGCGGGCCATGACTCCAGCCCCGGCTCATGCGACGATGGGCGTTAATGAAGTTCACGACCCTGCTTAGCTTTTTTCTTGCCTCTGCCCTGATAGCTCAAGAGCAGTCGCAGTCTGGATTGCGCCTCGAAGCCGACCGCGCGATGGTGGCGCAACCGGAGCGCGCCCAGAAGGCGATGGTCACCACTACCAACGAGTATGCGACGCTGGCGGGAATTGAGATTCTCAAGAAGGGTGGCAATTCTGTCGATGCCGCAGTGGCGGTAGCGTTTGCGCTTGCGGTTGTGCATCCGGAGGCGGGCAATCTTGGCGGTGGCGGCTATCTGCTGGTGCGGATGGCCGACGGTCGGGCGAAGCTGATCGACTATGGTGCCCGCGCTCCGATGGCCTCAAAGCCGGGGGTGTTCGCGAACGCCAATGAGGCCGCTACCGGCTACAAGAGCATTGCCGTGCCGGGGACGCCAGACGGAATGGCAGTGGCACACAAGATGTTCGGTAAGCTGCCTTGGAAGACGGTTCTTGAACCTGCGCGGAGGTTGGCCCGGGATGGCTTTGCCGCCTCGCAGCGGATGGAGTTGATCCTGAAGCTGCAGGTGCCGGTGATGAGTCCGTTTGCGGATTCGGCGCGCATTTTTCTGCATGGCTCCGATCAGCCGTTGAAGCAGGGTGAATTGGTGAAGCAGCCAGAACTGGCGGCCACGTTGGGGCGTATGCAAAAGGCGGGCGGACGCGAATTTTACGAGGGCGAAACGGGGCGGCGCTTTGCAGCGGACATGCAAGCGAATGGGGGCTTGATTACGGCGGCGGACCTGAAAGATTACAAGGCGATTGTGCGCGATCCGCTGGAGACGAGTTATCGCGGATTTCCGATTCTAACGAGTGCGCCGAGTTCCAGCGGCGGCATGGCGATCATCGAAATGCTGAACATCATCGAGAATTTCCCCATGCAACTCGGGATGGAGGGCAGCGCGCAGCACCGGCACATTCAAGTGGAAGCGATGAAGCGGGCTTTCCGCGACCGGCTGCTTTACGCAGGCGATCCCGACTATGTTTCAGTTCCCGCGGCAAAGCTGACCAGCAAGGATTATGCCAGAGAGATTGCCGCGACGATCGCTCTCGACAAAGCGACGCCTTCGCGCGAACTCGGTGATTTGCCGAAGGATCTTGAAGTGCTGACAGGCGAGAGCGAAGACACAACGCACTTCAGCATCGTAGATGCCGAGGGCAATATCATCTCCAATACCTATACGCTGAGTGGCTTCTATGGCAGCCAGGTAGTGGCAAAGGGCACCGGCGTTTTGATGGGGAATATCTATGGGGCATTCTCGAATTCTGGCCGCAAGGTGCTTCCGTCCGGCAATCGGCCGCCCAGCACAATGAGCCCGACGATCGTCCTGAACAAAGAGAAGCAGGCTTGGTTCGCACTGGGAAGCCCTGGTGGGGCGACAATCCCGAATACGCTGATTGAGGTGATCATGAACGTCATCGATTTCAAGATGAGCCTGCGGGATGCGATTGAATTCCCCCGCGTTCACCATCAGTATTTGCCAGACCGGATCGAGGCCGAACCGGGGGCAATCGCCTTTGAAGTAGCCGAGAAGCTAAAGAGCCTGGGACAGACTTTGAGCACACGCTACCGCAGCCAGGGCGATGTACACGCCGTAATGATCGAGGCGAAATCCGGCTGGCGTCTTGGCTGGAGCGATGGGCGCCGCGGCGGAAAAGTGATGGGCTACTAGTGCTGCGACCGCCAAGACTGGCTCGGTAACGCGGAGGCAGCGTAATCTGCTGTCGGCAGAATTTGAGCGGTCGTGGTACTAGAAGGGAAGGTCGTCTTCCTCGACTTCCGTCCGGCGGGACTTTGCCCCTTCTGCCAGACCATTGAAGTAGATGTTGACATCTTCGCCGCGCGTCTTGCGAGTCACTTCGATTTCCACTCCGATCAATTCGTGGAGATTCTGTTTCAAATCGGAAAAGCGCTCCAGCGCGAGTCCGCAAAGTTTGACTTCATCCGCCACGTAATCCCGAGTTTTGTCGGTGATGCCGCGGCGTTTCCACATCAAATGATTTGCATGAGTGGGCCCGATCACTCGCAGAGTGTATTTGAGCACCGGGTTGCCGGTACTGGGGGACTTGTACAGTTCTACGTCTTCTATCCGGACGTCATAACGGCCGTCGGGCAATTCTTCCATCGCCGGACGGCGTTTCGTTTCAGTTTGAACCGTCTGGTCGAAACGGCTCAGGTCAACATCCACATCGGTACTGCGCAAAGAGGGATTCATAGGAAATCACTAACTCCTGCACTAAGACAGAGCAATCCCTGGGCCAAAGTCTGTTGCCTCTATGCGACTGCGGAAAGACCTTTGC
>JBKJSR010000676.1:0-4932 GCA_046594355.1 Bryobacter sp. | reverse complement strand
AATCGAGCCCATTCAGGGCCAGCCTCCACTACCACCCCGCCCCGAACAAGAGTTCTATGACGGGGTCATGACTCCCCAAGGTGCCGTCGCCCTCGACAAACTACCCAAAAACGCAATAACGAACCCTGTACCTTTCTCTTAGGACGATTAAACTCGTCTCCAGTCGGTCACTTGCCAGGGAGCGCCAATCGAAGCCCGTGCCTTGAGCACCCGGTATGGACATGTGCCCTTGGCAGGAGACACGCAACGAGAGATCCAGTGAGAGATCCGCGCACGTCCGGCTTAAGCGCCGCCTGCTCTTCAAAATCCGAACCAAGCCACGCCCCACCGCATCACGGAGCCTGCACCTTTCCCCAAAGCACGGTTTTAACTCGTTCCGATCCGTCTCCTGCCGGGCAGCACCAAACAAACCCAAAACCTGCTCAACAGCCACCCGCCCATCATCACGACTATCCGACACTGGTCCGCGCGGCCACGCAAGGACTGATCGGATCGTCAACCAAGTGGTCCGCTTCCGCGAAAACGCCATCGGGAGTCAGCCCCCTCATCACAAGCAGCCTCATGAAAGCGGTCGGACGCAAATTCAGCGCCGTCCCCGGCGCTCAACAAACGAACCCAACTCAATCGAACAGGCGGAAGTGTTCAATATCTCCGTCGCTTGCCGCAATCAGCGATCCCTCGAAACGGATCGCCGCCTGTGCTTGCCACCTTAAGATCCGGCCGGTCCACTGCAATTCTTACTCGCCTACCTTCGGCCAGCGGTCCAGACCAAAGCCTTCACCAGCGGAACGAAACAAAGCCAAGATAAAGCTGTGCGGGCAAAAAGTCGATGTCGCGGTCCGGACTCTGCAATCCTGTGCCATGCCGCAATCTTGCGCTGCAACCTGCCGCACGCACGAAAATGGATCACTTCCCCTGAGAACTTTTCCGCGAACTTTCACTATTTCTAGGAAGTACCCACAGCAGCGCCCATACGGCGCAAAGAAAGGAATCGCTCCCGATGAAAACTTTTCAAAAACTTTTCTCTAAAAACTCAATTAGCGCCCGATACGTATTTTGGGACGTTATCGGCGGTAGCGTGCCCGGATCTGTCCGTACTTATCGAAAAGCATCATAGTAGTCGAACTCGGAGGAACGTAATGCATTATCAAGTCACGGACAATGAGTTTGCATGGTTTGCGCTCAAAGTGCGGACTCGAGCTGAAGATTTGGTTCGTACTGCACTAGAAGGCAAAGGCTATCAGGTCTTCCTTCCCACTTACCTTTCGGTCAGGCAGTATTCAGACCGGATACGAAAGGTCGCCGCGCCACTCTTCCCCGGTTACGTTTTCTGCCGTATGGATCCAAATCGAAGGTTGCCAGTTTTAATGACCGCCGGTGTCGAATACGCAGTTGGCTTTGGCGGCAGACTCGAATCGCTTCCCGCAGCAGAAATCGAAGCAATTCAAGCCATTACCCAAGCAGGCTTAAACGCGCAACCTTGGCCTTACTTAAGAAGTGGCAATCGCGTTCAGATCGCCTTCGGTGCCATGAAAGGGGTAGAAGGTCTTTTGCTCAAAACACAAGGTGCCGACCGGCTGATCCTGTCTATCGAAATGCTGCAACGATCCATTTCCGTCGAGATCGAACGTGCCTGGGTCCGCCCACTCACGGAACAGTCCATATTAAAGACGACCGGCGAGCTGACCAAGTAGCCGGTTCTCCCACTCCGCTCTCCAATCCCAAAAACTCTGATTCCCCTGTCGAAGGACTCCATGAAACTCTTCGTGCTTTTAGCTATGTCTGTCTGCGCCATCACGGCGCAGAACGGAAACCGTAACCCGGTCAATCTTCCAGATTCTGTATCGAATTTGCCGCTGCAAAAGATCGGCGTCGACGACCTTCTTGGTATCAGTGTCTATGACTCACCCGAACTCACCCGCACGCTGCGCGTAGCCGGCGACGGCACCTTAAACCTACCCATGCTGAAACGCCGCATTCCCGTATCTGGCTTATTGCCGGCGCAAGTGGAGTCCGCCGTCGTGAAGGCCCTGCAGGAAGAAGAGATTCTGGTCGCCCCTGTAGTTACCGTTTCCGTAATCGAGTACCGCAGCCGCCCCATCGCAGTTGTCGGAGCAGTGAAAAAGCCGATCTCGTTCCAGGCTTCCGGCACAGTCAATCTGCTTGAAGCCATCTCCCGCGCCGAAGGGCTTTCCGAAGATGCCGGCCCCGACATTCTGATCTCCCGCACCGAACCCGGGCCAAACGGTAAACCAATGGTCGTCCTGCGGCGGATTGCCGTCAAGGCGCTCATTGATGCAGCCGATCCCGAACTCAATCTGTTGCTCGAGGGTGGTGAAGAGATTCGCGTTCCTTCGGCGGGCAAAATCTTCGTCGTCGGTAATGTCAAGAAGCCCGGCTCTTTTCCGATCCGCGATGCAACCGAGACGACGATTCTGAAAGCGCTCGCAATTTCCGAAGGCTTGATGCCCTTCGCCGCCAGTATCGCCTATGTATACCGGCACGACGATTCCAGGAACTCGAAGACCGAAATTCCCGTGCAACTCAGCGAGATCATGAAGCGCAAATCGCCCGATTTCCCGCTGATGGCCAACGACATTTTGTACATCCCCGATCGCAGCGGAAAACGGGCCGCCCTAACCAGTCTCGAAAAAGCTCTCTCCATCGGACTTGGCTTGGGAACGGCAGCCATCCTCGTCAAACGCTAGTCCACAATTTTCTAGAAAAGCACCCATCATCCCATGTCAGTCAGAACCCCAGCACGATTGCCAATCCCCGCGCAGTCCCATCATAATGTGCCTGCCCCCGGATACTATACCGCTCAGCCTCAGGCTCTTAATGACTTCGAACCAGCCGAGCGCACCCTACCTCTGTCCCATTACTTATGGATCCTGCGGCGCCACCTTTGGACCATCATCGGCTTCGTCGCGTTCTGCCTGATCGCTACCTATCTGGTCTCGTCGCGGCTAACGCCAATTTATGAATCCACGGCAGTCGTCGACGTCGATCGCCAGGCACCTTCGGCAATTGTCGGTCAGGATTCGAACCGGAGTACCGCGAGCAACGATGCAGACCAGTTTCTGGCTACTCAAGTCAGGTTGATCCAGTCCGACGCGGTACTGAGACCGGTCGCGCAGAAATTCAATCTGTTGCAGGAAGAAAAGCAGATCGATTCCAACCAGACCGAATACTCGCGGCGGGCCACCAATGCTCCTGTTCTGTTGCGGCGGCTCAAGGTAACCCGGCCACCCAATACATACTTGCTCTGGATCACTTACCGGTCGCCCAATCCGCAATTGGCGGCCGATGTAGCGAATGCCGTCGCGCAATCGTTTCTCGGACACAGCTACAACATCCGCATCAAATCTTCCGCTTCTCTGTCGACTTTCATGGAGCAGCAACTCGAAGAACTGAAGGCGAAGATGGAGCGCTCGGTCGAAGCACTCGTGCGCTTTGAACGCGAAATGAACGTGATCAATCCCGAGGAGAAGACAAACATTCTTTCCTCCCGTCTATTGCAATTGAATACGGAATACACCAACGGGCAATCCGAGCGTGTCAAAAAAGAGGCTGCCTGGAATTCCATGCAAAACGGCTCCCTCGAAGCCGCGCAAATTTCCGGCCAGGGCGAAGCCCTGATCCAGCTGACGCAAAAGCTGAACGAAGCCCGCCAGCGTTTGGCCGAAGTAAGAACCACATTCGGCGCAAACCACCCGGAATTCCGCAAGGCCGCCTCGCACCTTAACGAGATGCAGCAGCAGTTTGAGGGCACAAGAGGCAATGTCGCCGGCCGCATCGAAATGGACTACCAACAGGCTGTCAACCGGGAGGACATGTTGCGAAAAGCCGTAGCGGAAGCAAAGACGGATTTTGACAAAATCAACAGCCGCTCTTTTGAGTATCAGCAGATCAAGCGGGAAGCGGAGGCCGACAAGAAGCTTTACGAAGAACTCGTGCGCAAGATCAAAGAGGCAGGCATCAACGCAGGCTTTCAAAACAACAACATTCGCATCGCAGATTTAGCCCGGCCCGCCTTGAGGTCTGTGTTCCCCAACATCAACCTGAATCTATTGCTTGCCCTCCTGTTTTCCATCGTTCTCGTGGTGGGCGGAGCGATACTCCTCGACACTCTCGACACGACCATTCGAGACCCGGAACAAACCAGTCGGCTGCTCGGTGTGGATGTCATCGGGAGTCTGCCTTCGGTCAAGAACATCAGCACCTTGAAAAACATTTTGGTAAACCCTGGAATCGTCCTGAACAAAGAACCGCAGAAGAATCTAGGCTACCGGACGATGTCCACTTACGAGGAAGCGATACGCACGCTGCGAAGTTCGATACTCCTCGGTGATTTCGATTCGCGCCTGCGTTCCATTCTCATGACCAGCGCGAATCCGAGCGAAGGCAAAAGCACCACAGCGCTACATCTCGCGATCGCGAATGCGGAACAAGGCAAGAGAACACTGCTCATCGATGCGGACCTGCGCAGGCCAAGCATTCATCGAAAGCTTGGCCTGCCTATGGAGAGAGGACTCTCGAATGTGCTGATGGGTGAAATGACCTGGAAGAATGCCCTGATTCACATGGATCACCTGGTGAATCTGGACGTCCTCTTTTCAGGTCCTCCGTCGCACCGCGCGGCAGACCTGATCGGCCCTTTGCTGAGCGACATGCTGGACGAGTTTGGCAAGGAATACGACCTGATCATCATTGACGCGCCGCCCTTGCTTGGATTCGCCGAACCCTTGCAGATGGCTGCGATTGCGGATGGAATTTTGGTGGTGAGTCTGGCGGGGGAAACAGATCGAAAAGCGGTTGCGAGCCTGCTCTCGGCCTTAAAACGGCTGCGGGCTAACGTGATTGGAATCGTGCTCAACGGCGTCAAGCGTCATACCGCCGCAGGCTACAACTACTATTCCTATTACAAAGCTT
>JBKJSR010000674.1:0-5891 GCA_046594355.1 Bryobacter sp. | reverse complement strand
TGGAAAATGTAGAGTCTGCTCTGGCTGCGCGAAAAATCAAATCGAAGCTCTCGCCAGTTGTCGAAATCATCGTCGCGACAGGCACCTGCCTGATGCTCGGCTATGGTGCCCGCCTGGTACTCGCGGGCGAACTCACAGCGGGCGCGCTGGTCGTATTTCTCCTTTATCTGGGAAAAATGTACAAGCCGATGCGTGATCTGGCCAAAATGACAGACACGGTCTCCAGCGCGGCGGTGGGATTCGAACGGGTCCGCGAGGTACTGGAGACCGAAGGAGGGGTAAGAGACCTGCCAAAAGCTAAAAAGGCTCCGCGCTTCCAGGGCAAAATCGAATTTGACAAGGTATCGTTTGGATACAATGCAGACCTGTTGATCCTGAAGGATGTAAGTTTCCAGATCGAGCCTGGACAGATTGCTGCTTTCGTCGGACCGACGGGCAGTGGCAAATCCACCATTCTCAGTCTGGTTGCGCGCTTTTATGATCCCGTGTCGGGCGAAGTAAAAATCGACGGCACGAACATTCGCAATTACAAGATGAAATCGCTTCGCCAGCAGATCAGTTTTGTGTTGCAGGAAACGCTGCTTTTCCACGCGCCAATCTGGGAGAACATCGCGTATGGCCGCCCCGAAGCCAACCGCGATGAAATCATTCAGGCCGCCAAACTTGCCAACGCGCACGAGTTTATCGAGAAAATGCCCGAGGGTTACGACACGATGATTGGCGAGCGCGGGGTGACGCTCTCCGGGGGGCAACGCCAGCGCATTGCAATCGCCAGGGCAATTGTCCGTAACACGCCCATACTTGTTCTGGACGAACCTACTTCGGGGCTGGATGCAGCGTCGGAAGAAGCTGTGTTCGAAGCCCTCAACAAATTGATGGAAGGCAAAACTTCTATCGTAATCGCGCACCATCTGGCGACAGTGCGTCGCGCGAATATCATCTTTGTGGTGAAAGACAACAATATCGTTGAACGTGGCACGCACGACGAATTGTTAGCGGCTGGCGGACTCTATGCAGAGCTGTACGAAATCCAGTTTCGCAGCGAAGACTCCTTGGGATCGGGCCATGTGACAGAGGCTGAGCCGGTGGCACAGACTTAGATGCGCATCTGCTGGCCGCCTATAGCTTCTTCAGCGCGTCGATACGCTGCATCACAACACTGGTATAGCCTTCTACTTCAGCGGGTGCGAAACCGGCGGCGCTGAAGCAGTCACCGATCTGGGCACTGGAAAGTCGGCCTAACTGGGTGGCGAGCCAGCGCACGTCCGTGATGGGAACATTTTTGACGATGCTTTGCATTTTGGTGCGGGTGACGTAGTAGTCGGGGCGGAAGACCAGCATGAGAAAGAAGGGACGGCTGTGCATGACAAAGTCCACGCGATCAGGGTGGACCTTCTTGATGAATTTGGTTTGCGAATAGTCCTGCAGCTTGCCCTTGCTACGGGTGAAATTGTTTCCGGTGCGTCCGAACGTGGCGCCCAAATCGGCGACGAAGTAACGCAGGCCGGAACCGCCTTGCTCCTGGAGGGAGTTGTTGTCGGTCTTCAAGTCCCAGTTGTTGAGCAGAGCCATCATGACTCTAAGGCCGTTGAACTCTTTTATACCGGCCATGCGGGGTTCGTACCAGCTCCAGTCCTTCGATTTTTTCCCATCGTCGACGCGCTCCAGACGAACTTCGCGGACCAAACCGCCGTCGGAGATGTACTTTTTTCCGCGGGAGAGTATTTTCATCCCTTTTACGCGGATTTCATTCCGGTAGTAGTCCTCGTCGGCGAAGTAGCCCGCTGCACGAAGGAGCCGCGTGGCAGCAGTTTCCGACTTTACCTCGGGGCCCAGCTTCACTTTCCACTTGATGCCATTCTCGTCTTCGACAAGAAACTTTGCCGCAGATCCGCCTTGGGATTCTTCGATGAACTTGAAGCTGGTCCCAGGTGCGCGAGTCTTTCCTCCCGGCCCGTCAAGGAGGCTGAGCTCCGGTAGGTTGCGCCGGTCGACCCACAGTACACCACCAGCTCCGGCTTGCTGGGCAAAGACAGGCAAGCTCATTGCCAGAGCAATCAAACTTGTAAAAACCCAATCGGAAACTCTCATAGGCCCTCCTTAAAAGGCGCAGTCCAATCCCTTGCCGGGCAGGAATCTTCTTAACTTCTTTCTGCTTGCACGAGGTTCACCATTCCCTCGGCAGGTTTGGCAGGTGCAGCGCGAGCGCCTCTGCTCAAGTGAGTTGGGGCCGCTATAGACAAGCTGGGGTATAGTCAACGATTGAATTTGGTCAGGTGACCAAATATGGTCAAGCTTTTGACCAGCCGTGGAATAGCCCTGCGTCATTTTCAATGTTTTCGAGTCGGTGCCTGGACGGGGAGGCAGCTTCGCCGCTTGGCTGGACCTTGAATTGCAAATTGAATCTAATGGAACTCAGTTGAAGAGAAGGTCTAGAAGAGGAAACATGCGAATGGCTTGCGTGGAATTGTTGTTGAGCGGGAGGCGTTGGCTTGCGGACAAGAGCACTAGCACCGCCTCCATGCCAAATTAATTGGTGCAGCACAAGTGAATCTACTCATTCAACCCGAGGATGGAATCGCCCCCCTGCTGTCTGGAATTAGAGGCGCGAAGAAAAGTATTGAGATCGTTGTCTTCCGCTTCGACCGCGCCGACGTTGAGGCCGCGCTGAAGGCTGCGGTCATCCGCGGCGTTGCAGTAAGCGCGTTGATTGCTTATAAGAACCGGGGCGGAGAGATCCACTTACGCAAACTCGAGATGCGGCTCCTCGAAGCCGGCGTCACGGTTTCGCGGACCGCCGACGATCTGCTGCGCTATCACGACAAGCTGATGATCATCGACCGCCGAACGCTCTACGTAATGTCCTTCAACTTTACCCATCTTGATATCGACCATAGCCGCGCCTTTGGAATTGTCACGCGGGATGTCAAGTTCGTCCACGAAGCAATCAAGTTATACGACGCCGATAACTCAAGGCAGCCCTATGTACCGGCGTTGGATCGCTTTGTTGTCAGTCCCGTCAATGCCCGCAAGCTGCTGGCCGCGTTTCTGGCTAAGGCCAAAAAGCAGTTGTTCATTTACGACCCTCAAATCGCCGACCCGGAAATGCAGCGCATTCTCAGAGAGAGGGCGAAGGCTGGGGTGGAGATCAAAATTATTGGTCAGGCAGGTGGCCGAAATGCGGGCGTGGAGATCCGCGCACTTGCCGACCAGCGCTTGCATACGCGCACCATCATCCGCGACCGCAACCATGCATTTGTGGGCAGCCAGAGTCTGCGAAAGGCTGAACTGGATTTGCGTCGTGAAGTCGGGATTATTATCGATGACGTAAAAGTGGTGAAGGATCTAGTCCGTACTTTTGAAGCGGATTGGGAGAAGAAGGCTAGCGAAGAGAAAGACAAGGGCGATGCCAAGCCGAAGGTCCCCAAAAAAGCGGTGAAGGCGCTGGTCAAAGAGTTGTCGCCACTCAATCCAATCGTGGAGGAAGCCGTGAAACAAGTAGCGGCCGAGACCGATAGCGCAAATCTGGATCCGGAACTCATGAAAGCGACGGTGAAGGAGGCAGTCAAGGAAGCGGTGAAAGAGCGTGTCAAGCAGATGGTAAAAGAATCGCTGGAACTACCCAAGTCCGAATGAGCCCTGTTTGCCGTCCAAGAAAGGACAATGAAATGAAAAACCAACAATTTGCCGACCGATTGCTCCGGTGCTTTGCGGTCCTTACGTTTGTGGTGAACGTATGTTTGGGTCAAGCGCAGTTGCCGAAGCTGAGCGGGGAGGAAGCCCGCGTTGCCGGGATTTTTACCGCACGCGTCCAGCAATACCTAAAGTTGCGGACTGACCTCGAAGCCTCGATGCCAACCTTGAAGCCAACCAATGAAGCTGCGCGAATTGCCGGGCACCAGCATACGCTGGCCAACAATGTTATTCAGGCGCGCCTCAACGCTCGTCAGGGCGATATCTTTACGCCTGAAGTGACCCGCTATTTTCTTGCAATCATCCGGAGCGAATTTCAAGGTCCCAACTCCCGGGTTGCGCAAGAGACGAAGCGGCAAAACGACCCGGAAAAACCCATTGTTCAGTTGCGTGTAAATGACATTTACCCGGCGGAGAGTCCGTTGACGGCGATGCCCCCCGCTTTGCTGCAAAAGCTGCCGCAGCTTCCGAAGGAAATGGCCTACCGGATTGTCGGGCGCGACCTGACGTTAAAGGACACAAAGGCCGAGTTGATTGTGGATTTCATTCCAAAGGCGCTTCCATGAGAATATTTACGCCGCCCGCTTTTCGGCGCACCACCTTCACCACTGCCGTTGCTCTCGCTTTATTCTGCACGCCGCTCCTTGCCCAGGAGCTGAGATTGCCGATGAAACCAGACTCGGTGCGCTTCGCCGCTATCGGCGACATGGGGACTGGTAAGAGGCCACAATATGAGGTCGCCGCGAAGATGAATGAGTATCGCCTGAAATTTCCCTTCGAGTTTGTGATTACCTTGGGCGACAACATTTACGACGGCGAGGCTCCCAGCGACTTCGATACCAAATTTGAGCGGCCCTACAAGCCGTTTCTGGATGCAGGAGTAAAATTCTACGCAACGCTTGGCAACCACGACAAACCCAACCAGCGGCTATACAAGCCTTTCAACATGAACGGCGAGCAGTATTACACCTACAAAAAAGGCAATGTCCGCTTCTTCGCTCTGGATAGCAATTACATGAATCCGCAGCAGCTAGCCTGGCTGGAGAAGGAATTGCAAAACGCAGGTTCAGATTGGCTAATCTGCTATTTTCATCACGCGATGTATTCCTCCGCCGGATTCCATGGTTCCTCGAACGGGCTTCGGCGCGTGCTGGAACCCCTCTTCGTGAAATACGGAGTGCAGGTGGTTTTCGCCGGTCACGACCATGTTTACGAGCGGGTGAAACCGCAAAAGGGCATCTACTATTTTGTTCAAGGAGCGTCGGGTGCGTTGCGGAAGGGCGACTTGAGAAAGTCGTCAATCACCGAGGTTGGCTACGACAGGGATTGTTCCTTCCTGCTCGTCGAAATTAGCGGCGACGAGCTTCACTTCCAAGCCATATCCCGTACCGGTAAGACGGTGGATTCAGGGGTGATCCTTCGTGTGGCAAGAATCAGCGGGGTGGTTGCTTCGCCGATAGAGCGGGTTGGTCCTTTGGTTCAAAACAAGTAGGTTGATTTCGCGAGCTTGGGAATCTCCGGCAGCCCTGGCGATCGCATGGTGTGGTGTGCGTGGAATCAATTCGCAATGCGCCTTTGATTGCATTCACCCACGTTCTGGCCGGGCAGAAAGCTCGCAGGCTAGTCGCCTCGAACGGGCGGTTGCCGAGGGGCAAGCCGCCGTTTGCCGCAGTGAATCGAGGCCACAGGTATGTTTCGGAGAACGATCGGCATTTAGCGCTTCGGCCAGCCGGTGAAGTGGAAGCCCGGCGAATTCTGGATCTTTTGAGCTTGCCGCATCAGGGCTGAAATTGCGGATCGAAAACTTTTCGAGCGGTTTCTACGCCGCGTACCGGAAGACTTGGGTCGGTGATCAGACCAATCTGTTTGAGGACCGAGGCTTGATCCCAGTAGATGTGTTCGTGGGCGAGTTTGCCGTCGCGGAATTTGACGATTGCCACGAGGGGGATTTCCACTTTCTTGTGGGTAGGCGCGACGCCGGGCAGCATCCAGGGCATCTCCTGGGTGTGCGTAAAGGAAAAAATCATCTCGTCCACTAACTGGTCGGTACCGATGGTGCGCGAGATGGGCGTAAGCGTGGTGTCGGGAGGCATGGTGGGAATGAAGCGTTGCGAGTAGAATTCGCGGAGAGCGGCCTTGCCGTAGCCGCCGGTGAGCACGGGAATGTGATTGACGTAGGCGTCTTCAACCATGGTGTC
>JBKJSR010000538.1:0-8127 GCA_046594355.1 Bryobacter sp. | reverse complement strand
TCGGGTGGCAGAACGACAACGGCCTTCTTGGCTGAGCGGCATCTCTAGCTTGCTCACATTCCAACCCTTTTTCATCCCCCTCTGTGCCGGCCCAGGCACCGCCATGTTGATTCACGCCCAGAACGGCAAATAGCGGGCAAATTTTCGCGATCCACCAATCGCTTCGTCAGACTTGACTTGGCCTGAATCGATTGCCATATTGATCACCTGCGAAACTACCGCACTCTTTCCTTCCGGAAGCCGAAACCGCTCGCGAAGTGTCTGGTTGTTCATGCGTTCGGACATAACCCATTTGAGGGCGCAGTGCTGGTAGCACGCCCGGACTCGATCATCGCGGTCCATATCCTCGAATTTCCTCGGACCATAGAGAATTACGAGCGTTCGAGAATTGGCGACCCGGAAGTCCGGTGCGGGCAACTGGTAAAGTTCAGCAGTTTGCACCACTCGATCAATGCCACTGCTCTTTTCCTCGCAGATGCCCATTCGTCGCATGAGACTTGCCAATCTCTCATTTCGGGATTGGTACCCGTCGATGAACCGTTCAACTGGGACAACCGGCACGCCTGGGTTTGAAATTTCCAGCCGGTTCGAATAGATCTCAATCATCACGGATGATCCGCTCAATGTCAGATCCTGATGAATGAGTGCGTTGGCCACAAGCTCTCGAATTACAACCTCGGGTACCAACTTCACTTCAACACGAAGCGCATCCTTAATTACCTCGTTTTGCGGAAGCTGCTCCATAATGAATCGCACTAACCCTTGAAACCCGACAGCATAGCCCTTCACCCCAACCTGGTCGAGACGAGTCTCCATTTTTGATGTTCCCGTGTAGACAACAACGCGAGGAGCCTTTCGAGCCAACTCGGGGAAGTCCTCCATCCGCTTGGCAAGTAGCAGAGCGCCAATCCGTCGGATTGAATAGAGTTCATCAATCCGATCGACCAGCCGTTCGCGCTCGAGTCGCTCAATGACTCCTCCCCGCTCTGTCGGATACGGCATCTTTAAAAGTTCAAAGAAGCTTTGACTGTCCAGTAGCTCTACGACTTCTTGCGCGCTCAGGTTTGACTTGGTATGCTCTTCTACCCAATCGGGCTTCCCCTCTGCGAATACCCGTCGGAGTTGATCCTCGCTCATCGGGACGAGGGCTTCGCCTGATCGCATCAGGTAGGCACCATCCAAGTGATACGCCGTCCCACGTGGGCGGGATGGGATTTTGAGGACCACTACTCTGCCGTCGGGATGCTTGACCTCTTCGACGTCAACTCTAAAGCCCAGCGTTTCGAATAGCTTCTGAGCTTGGCCGGTTAGGTCGGAGCAAGCCTGAGTGCCAACCACTTTCCGCGGGAGCTTATCGGCAATGCCGAGGATAAGAAATCCTCCGCCCTCGTTCGCGATTGCGACGCAATACTGGCACATCCGCCGAAAGTCGCACTGCACCTTGGCTTCTTTGAACTCAAGCCTTTGATGTTCGGATGGAGACTGTCGCCAGAGGTCGACTTGATCAACTGTGATTGACCCTTCACTTGATCTTAAGTTGTTGGCCCCATTCGTCGCTCAAAGATTAACTAGGCGAGTCGGAGGCGGCCATCAAGCCTGGTGCCCATTCGAGCCGTTGTGGCAACGAATGGTCCGGCGTCTCCGACGGCCCACCGCCTCACGTTCTGCAATCTCTCCTAGCACGGGAAGCGAACCGGGCCAACGACCGTCCGCCTGGGCCGTCTGGCCCCGCCATCACGCCCGAACCGAATTCCCCGCATCAAGACAAGCGCGGATCGAAGGCCACAGATTTCGCATCACATCCACGCGGCGTTTCGTCACCTCGGCAGCGAATCCATTCATTAAATTGGTCCTCGGCATCCGCGACAGCTCTGACTAAAGAATGAAGTCAGACTTTGGCGCGTGCGGTGCCGTTCTCCTGAAAGGCCGCCCCGCCAATTGGCACCATAGCTCCGCCATCGGCAAGAAACGCAGTACCAGTTACAAAAGCGGAATCATCACCGGAGAGAAACGCGATCACCTTCGCGATGTCTTCCGGTTGGCCCAATCGTCCAAGCGGATGGATCTGAGCGCACGCCGCCAGCGTAGCTTCCGGGTCGTCCGTCTGCGCCGCACTCCAGCGCAGCATTGGCGTATCGATGGCACCGGGACAAACACAATTGCAGCGAATCCCTTGCAGCGCATAATCAAGCGCGATGCTTTTTGTCAGCCCCAGCAGAGCATGCTTTGAAGTCACATAGGCAGCACTGTTGGCCACCGCACCAACAGACTGCACACTTCCAACTAGCGAAATTGCGCCCCCACCCGCAGCCAGCATCTTGGGGATCACAGCCTTGCAAACGAGAAAGGCCGAGGTCACGTTCACGAGCAGCGTCCTATTCCAGATTTCTTCGCTGGTACTCGTAGCCGTGCCATAAGTCTGGATGCCCGCGCTGTGAACGAGAATATCGACCTGATCCATCTTGGCGATTGCTTCGGAGATCGCATCAACGCTGGTGATATCGACTGGCTTCGATTCGCCTTGAATATCCCACACCGTGACCTGTGCGCCGCGATCCCTAAGCAGCTTGGCTGTCGCCAGTCCGATTCCGCTGGCACCGCCTGTGACGATTGCCGTCTTTCGAGAGAAACTCATGGTATTAACTGTATGATGACACTCAGAATCCTAGGAGCACGTCTTTGAATCCCTCTACTTCCCGCCGTTTCTTTCTTGGTGCCGCAACCGCCGCAGCCGCCCAGCGCGTGATGGGCGCAAATGAACGAATCAACCTTGTTGTTGTTGGTGTCGGCGGTCGTGGCCGCGACCACGTCAGCAACTATCTCGGGCTGAAAAATCTCGCCAATATATCCGGCCTCTGCGATGTCAATCAAGCCGCTCGTGAGCGCGGTCAGGCCATGGTCGTCAAAGAGGGCGCGATGAAGCCCAAAGAGTACGACAACATGAAAAAGGTCTTTGCCGACAAAGAGGTCGATGCAGTCTCTTTTGCGACGCCGAATCACTGGCACGCCCTCGGCACGATTTGGGCCTGCCAGGCGGGCAAGGATGTGTACGTCGAGAAGCCCGCCTGCCATAACATCTACGAAGGCCAGCGCATGATTGAAGTGGCCCGCAAGACTGGCCGCATGGTACAGGTTGGATCGCAGAGCCGTAGCATCGCTCACAAGATGCGGGCCATGCAAATGATCAAAGATGGCGCGATCGGAAAAGTCTACCTCGCTAAAGCGCTCTGCTACAAGAGGCGCAAATCGATTGGCCGCGCACCCGAACTCGCTTCGCCACCCCCTGGTATCGACTGGGATCAATTCCTCGGACCCGCGCCGATGAGGAAATTCACACAACTCCGATTCGCCTATAACTGGCACTGGTTCTGGGATACCGGCAATGGAGACATCGGCAATCAGGGCGTGCATGAGATGGATGTCGCACGCTGGGGAATGGGTGGTTCCTATCCCAAAAGCGTCGTCTCTACCGGCGGCAAGTTCGTTTACGATGACGACCAGGAAACTCCGAATACCCAGTTGTCCACTTTGGATTACGGCAACGGCCAGCAAATTGTATTCGAAGTTCGCGGCTTGCCAACTGGTCCCGATTGGCCGCTCAAGAAGCGCGGCGGACACACCATCGGCAATATTTTTTATGGCTCCGACGGCATCCTGGCCATCGATTCCGATAGCTTCCAGATCTACAAAGGCGAGGACCTCACTCTCGATCAGGAAGTCAAGCCCGAAGGCAAACAATGGGATGTCCTGGGCCATATGGAAAACTTCCTCAAAGCCGTAAAGAGCCGCAACCACAAAGACCTGAACGCGGAGCTCGAAATCGGAGTCGTCTCCGCCGGCCTCTGCCATCTCGCGAATATCAGCTACCGGACCGGGAAGAAGCTGGAATTCGATTCCGCGAAGATGAAGTTCGTCAACGCGCCAGACGCCGACAAGCTGCTGACGCGCGACTATCGCAAACCTTATGTCGTCTAACCCTGAAATTTTAACCACCACTGTTGGGTCTTACCCCGTTCCCGATTGGCTCGCGGCTCTCCCGAGCGAACAGGCTCGTCTCGATGCCACGCGCGTCGTTTTCGACATCCAGAAGCAAGCCGGCATCGACCTGCCAACCGATGGCGAACTCTACCGCTTCGACGTCAATCATCCCGACACCAATGGCATGATCGAGTACTTCATCCGGCCGATGGGAGGCATCCGCTCCGAGGTCGGCCGCAGCGATCACGAAGCGTTCGCTTCCAAGCAAACAATGGGCTTTCGCCGCAAGGCTGCCGGCGTCGTCGAGGCACCTCTTTCCGAAGGCTCGCTCAACTTGCTCGGCGACTGCGAACTCGCATCCAGCGTCGCTGGCGGCCCTTTCAAGTTCACTGTCACCAGCCCTTATATGCTGGCCCGCACCTTGCTCGACAACCACTACGGAAGTTTCGAAAAGCTGACGATGGCGTTGGGTGGAGTGCTTGCCGGACAGGTGCGCGATCTTCCCTGCGCCTGCGTGCAAGTGGACGAAGCGAACATCCCCGGCAACCCGGAAGACTGGCCCCTTGCAGCAAAGTCGATGAACCTCGTTCTCGATGCGATCACGTCCACGCGTGCGGTTCATCTCTGCTTTGGCAACTATGGCGGGCAAACGATTCAGAAGGGCCACTGGCAACAGTTGGTCGATTTTCTGAACTCGCTTCACGTCGATCATCTGATTCTTGAACTGGCTCACCGGCCCGTCGAGGATCTTCAATCCCTCAAGGACATCGCCGGGCACATCCGCATCGGAATCGGTGTGGTAGACATCAAGGTCAACCATGTCGAGACCCCCGAAGAAATTGCCCGCAGCATCGAACGAGCCGAAGGAATTCTGGGGCCGGGCCGCATTGGCTGGGTCCATCCCGATTGCGGCTTTTGGATGCTCAAGCGCAGCATCAGCGATCGCAAGATCGAAGCGCTCGTCAAAGGCCGCGACCTCTTTCTCGGCCGCAAATGATCGGGTTCCGCGATGAATGGACGGGTGCGCTCGTGCGCCGGCTTACAGACGAACCGTCCATCAGCCACCCGTCATACTTTCTGCAGTCGAGCTTCTATCCAGGCGACGAGGCCCTGTTCTTCACGTCATACCGGGACGGGGTGGCGCAATTGTACGATTGCGCCTATCCCGTCGGCGATCGGGTGCGCCAACTCACCAAGGGCACTGTTGGCATTCACCCCTTCTCACCCGCCCTTCATCCTAACGGCGAAGATCTCTGTTTCGTCCGTGCCGGTGCGGTTTTCCGCTTGAATCGTTCCACACTTGCCGAGGTCGAAATCGTTCGCCGCGATGGTGCCTCAATCGGCGAGTGCTCGATCAGTGCCGATGGCAACTGGCTCACTGCGGCTGCCAAGATCGGCGGGCAAAACGGAATGCTCTGCGGCCGTTGGGACGGTTCTGACTGGCACTTTATGCCCTACCCGCGCACTGTCATTCATCCCCAATTCCATCCGCTTGAGCCAGAGTGGATTGAATTCTCCGGAGACCCCGCTCCCCGTATGCACCGTATCCGCCGCGATGGTTCCGGTCTCGAATGCCTGCACCAGCACGACAACAGCGAGTTTGTCGTACACGAGACTTTTCTCGGTCAGACTGGTGACATTGTTTTTACCGTTTGGCCCTACTCGCTGCGGCGGCTCAACTGGCAGACCCGCGAAATCACCACCATCTGCGATTTCAACTGCTGGCATATCGCTCCCAACCGGGCTGGCACGCTGGTGCTGTGCGACACCAACCATCCGGATCAAGGCATCCAGATTGTCGATGCCGTCACCGGCACCCGTACGCCCGTCTGTCTATCCAAAGCGTCCAACAGTGGATCCCAGTGGACGAAATCCCGCTATGCCCTCAAGGAAGACTTTGAGGCCGCTCACAGCGCCGCCAAGTCCTCCGGCACCTTGAGCTGGATGGAGGCCGGTACAGACACCGTGTACGGCCCGCAATGGACTCATCCCCACCCAAGCTGGAGCCGTGACGAACGCAAAATCGCTTTTGCCAGCGACCAAACTGGCACTACTCAGGTCTACGTCGCCGAAATCCCCGCATAAATATTTAGTTTCAATGTACAAAAACTATTGCGGGGAGACATCAATTCCTACGACACTCAAATTGAAAGTTTTTGTCTGGAGGAATTGAGAAGTTGAACTTGAAGCTGGCAGACCCGGTCGCCTGGGAACCTACAGAGCGTTGGACAACCACCGACGCCGCAGAATTATACGATGTTGCAAGTTGGGGCAAGGGGTATTTTACCGTCGGTGAAAACGGCAACCTCCTGGTGCATCCAGACAAAGAACCACACCATCGCATGGACCTCAAAAAGCTCATTGATGAGCTGAGCCTGCGTGGTATCCAGGCCCCGATCCTGATTCGCTTCGGCCAGATCCTGAAGCACCGTCTCGCTGAGATCCATCAGGCCTTTCTGAACGCGATCGCGGAACACAATTACAAGAACAAATATGTTTGCGTGTTTCCGATCAAGGTCAACCAGCAGCGCCAGGTCGTCGAAGAGGTTCACGAGTACGGACGCCCCTTCGGCTTTGGGCTCGAAGCAGGCTCCAAGCCCGAACTCCTCGCCGTTCTGGGCGTGGCAGACAACGATACACCAATCGTCTGTAATGGATTCAAAGACGACGAGTACATCGAGATGGTTATGCTCGCACGCAAGATCGGTCGCGACATCACGCCAATCGTCGAGAAATATACCGAGCTCGAACTCATCATCAAGTATGCCCAAAAGATCGGCGTCAGGCCTTCGATCGGCATTCGCATCAAGTTGGCTAGTCGAGGCAGTGGCCGTTGGAAGAGTTCCGGAGGTTACCGTTCGAAGTTTGGCCTCACGGTAAGCGAAGCCCTGCGGGCAGTCGAGCGCCTCAAGAGCCTCGGCATGGGAGATTGCCTCAAACTCCTCCACTTCCACCTTGGCAGCCAGATCACCAATATCCGGCAGATCAAGGCTGCGGTGACAGAAGCCGCGCGTTGCTACGCCGGCCTGAAGAAGGCAGGCGCGGGGCTCGAAATCTTGGATGTCGGTGGCGGCCTTGGCATCGATTACGACGGCTCGCAAACCGACTTCGAATCGAGCGTGAATTACACCCTGCAGGAATATGCAGCCGACGTTGTGTATCACATCCAGAACGTCTGCGACGAAGAGGAAGTCGAGCACCCCGTCATCATGACCGAGAGCGGCCGTGCGATTGCCGCTTACCACAGCCTGCTCGTCTTCAATGTGCTTGGCGTCAGTGGTTTTGGCAATGAAGAAGTGCCAGCCTCGTTGACCGAAGATGCGGAGCAACCGCTCGTCGACTTATACGAAACGCTCAAGAGCCTAACCCAGAAGAATGTGCTCGAGACCTTTCACGACGCTCAGCAATCCCTCGATAGCGCTCTCAATCTTTTCAGCCTTGGTTACATGTCGCTCGAGCAACGCGCTCAGTGCGAAAGTATCTATTGGGCGATTGGCCGCAAGATCCAGCGTCTGGTTTCTAATATGGATGAAATTCCCGAAGAACTCGAGAATCTCGACTCCATGCTTTCCGATACTTACTTCTGCAACTTCTCGCTATTCCAGTCCATGCCGGATAGCTGGGCGGTGAAGCAGTTGTTCCCGCTGATGCCGATTCACCGCCTCGATGAGCGTCCCACTGCCAATGCGGTTCTGGGCGACATTTCTTGCGATTCCGACGGCAAGATCGATATGTTCATCGACCGCCGCGACGTCAAAAAATTTCTGCCGCTGCATAACTTCGATGGTTCGCCTTATTACTTGGGAGCCTTCCTCGTCGGTGCCTATCAGGAAATTCTCGGCGACCTGCATAACCTTCTCGGCGACACCCATGCGGTCCACGTCAGTCTCGATGAGCAAAACGAAAATGTCATCGAAGCCGTCATCCGCGGCGATACCGTTCGCGAGGTGCTCGACTACGTGCAGTTCTCCAGCAAAGACTTGCAGGAGAAATTCCGCCGCGACGTAGAGACAGCCGTTCGTCAAGGCAAGATAGGCTACGAAGAATCAGGCCAGCTCCTGCGCTTCTACGAAGACGGCATGCACGGCTACACCTACCTCGAAGACGTACACGAGCGCTAACTACTCGATCCGGAAATCCCAGATCATC
>JBKJSR010000380.1:0-8598 GCA_046594355.1 Bryobacter sp. | reverse complement strand
TCTCATCCACCAATGTCACCTTCACGCTGTCCCGCCTTAGTGTTTCAGAGCCACAGGCCGCACTTCCGCTGGCCCTTGGCGTCCTTACAGCCTGCACGGTTATGTATCTTCGGGTCGCTGCGGTAACGGCGATTCTGAACCCGAGCCTCAGCCTTGCGTTCATTCCCTACTGGGTAGCTCCCGCTCTGGTCGGTATCGCCATCACAGCCGTCGGCCTGCGCCGCAATAGCCAGACCACCACAGAGACAACAGCTCAGGGCAACCCGCTTCAGATCGGAGCCGCTCTCCAGATGGCCTTGCTCTTTCAGGTCGTCTTATTCACCCTCGCGGCCGTTCAAGGTCATTGGGGACAAACCGGCTTGCTCTTATCGGGAGCTGTTCTCGGTGTTACCGATGTCGACGCCCTCACCATCTCCATGTCCAAGTCGGCACAAGCCGCAGCTCATATTCAGGTGGCCGCAGCGGCGGTCGCCATAGGCTGCCTCAGCAATTCCCTCTTCAAGCTGGGAATCGCACTCGTACTCGGACGCGGCAACTTTCGCCGCATCGTTGCCGCCGGCTTTCTCGCAATCATTCTCGCCGCCGCGCTCAGCCTGGCCTACACGCTCAGCACAGGGCAGCCAGACATCCGGATCAAGTCGTGAGCATTGCTCCGCAGCCGACCTAAAAACTCTTGCGTTCTGCCTCTGCCGATCACGAGCAAGTCCGCTTTGTCGCGATCCACAAACTGGCGTACTGCGTCCACCAGCGGCCCATTCTCAACTACTTCCAGCGCAGGCGCATCGACCACCCCGGTCATCGCCACCACGTAGTCTTCTTTCGCTTTTTCGACCGCAAGCCGATGCGCGCCTTGGGCAATCCCGCTCTCAAACATACTTCCTACTACCGCATTGGCATGCATCACCGTCAGGCTCGCTCCGAACTGATTTGCAATTGTCTGAGCCCAGCCAACTACCTTCGCCGTCTCCGGCCCGCAATCCACCGCGCAAACGATCCGCTTCGGCTCCGTACTCTGTCCGGGATCTGCAAGATGCGCGCTCGTCCATACCGGAACCTCGCTGTCATGCAATACACTTGCCGTCACAGAACCCAGCAACAACTGCCGGAATCGCGAGTGCCCTTGTGTAGGCATCGCAATCAGATCTACTCCGTTTTCGTGCGCATACGAGACAATGGAAGACGCGGCACTTCCCTCCACCAAAACCCTCTCCACACTCATCCCTCCCAAAACATCGGCAAGGAATTCGTCCAGTCTTTGCTTGGCAAACCCACGCAACATCTGCATTTCGGCTTCGACCACCGCAGTCTCGGGCACATAGAGAACTATATTCTCAAAGGCATGCAACAGCGTCACCTTCGCATCCAAACGATTAGCCCAAGCCTTGACAGCCACGCTCGCCGCGACACATTGTGGCGAAAAATCTACTGGAAAAAGAATGTGATGGATCATAGGTGCCTCTGCACCGCAATACTACCACCCAATATTTACTCCAATCACGCCGCAGCAGCCTGCTTTGCGGATGCTCCTTTAAGCCCGCTCATCAATCGATTCAGGCTGTCGAGTACGAATTGAGCCGATGGCTTGTCCGTAGCCTGCAATAAGTCTTTTGGAGCGTCCATAGCCGGTAATGGAGCCAATGCCATTTCTTCCACCACCAGCTCAGCCACTAATTCTGGTGCGGCGTCTCCGGGAACTGGCGGCTCGTCCGCAAAAGTCGATGCAGCACTTGCGAACTCCACATAATCGGCCATCAATGCCTCCAGCCGATGCCTTTTCACCAGCACCATCTCATGTACCTGGAATTCCAGCGATTCAGTTTGACGCAATTCCGAAAACTGCGTCCGGATCATCTCGAGCGTTTCCGCGAGGGTGTGTTTTTGCACGGCGCTTGCCATATCTACCTGCACCATTCATCGGACAACCCTAGGGAAACTTAAGTAGGCCAGTTGATTATCAGGGGGTATTGATGCGCGGCTGCGCACTCTTCCGGTCTTCCTCGACGATTTTGCGAACATCCGCCGCGAGGGAGGGCGCATGAAAAGGAATCCCGTCCTTGATCGTCCACTCGATCTTCCCCGATTGCGGCACCCCTTGCGTCTTCGGATAGAGGATCCGCAAGTCCGCCAGCGGATTGCCGTCCACCACAATCAGATCGGCCACATAGCCGGCGCGCACGTAGCCCAGTTCCGTCTCTTTCCCTAGAATCCGGGCATTGTTCGCCGTCGCTTGCGTGATCACCTGCAGCGGATGAAAGCCCGCCTCCTGCAGCAACTCCATCCCGCGAATCAATCCAAACCCGAAGAGATTGTAGATAAACCCGGCATCCTCACCAATCCCGATCAATCCCCCACGCCGTCCAAAGTCGCGCACGGCATCCATCCACAATCGGTAATTGGTGCGCCACTCCGCCTCGTCGCCACTCGTCCAGTTCAAAAAGAAGCTGCCGTGATTGTTCGGATCGGGAGCAAAGAATTTCTCGAGAGCCGGATGCAAATACTCCTTGAAAAAAGGCTGATTCTGATAGCGCAACAGATCCCGCGCCGCCTCATAAATGTTCAGCGTCGGACTCCACGCCACCCCCGCCTTCACCATCCCATCGAGTACTTGCCCCAACTTTACCGGGTCTGCCTGACGAAACAGATGACCCGCAGAACGGAAGCGATCTACTTCGTACTGGTAGTTGAAAGACGAGTGAAAGTTCTGCACTCCGTCCTTCAAAGCCGCATCGGGTATCCCATACCAGTGCTCGATCGAAGTTGTCCCGTACTTGATGTCGCGCAGCGCATTCGTCTCGGAGACCGCCGCATGGTGCGCTGTGCGCAAACCCTGCTCGTGGGCCTCGTTTTGCATGATCCGCATCGCCCAATCGGATATCTCGAAAAACTTCATGCCATCGGCACCACTCGCTTTAAGCATTCTGACTCTGGCCCGGATTGCCGCTTCATTGGCCGCCGACGGAGCCGGATTCAAACCTCAGACGGGATACAGGAAGAGTCGCGGCGCAACCACGCTGTTCTTCTCCGCTTGCTCGCGCAGCAGCTTCGACTTGTCGAAATTCGAACCAAGGTCCCTCACGCTCGTGATGCCGGAAGCGAGCCACAACTTCAATTCATAGTCCTGCCGCATGGGATAACCGGCGCGTTCGTCCTGGATGTGGCCGTGAATGTTGATCAGCCCCGGCAACACATATTTGCCTTTGGCATCGATCACCCTGTCGCCTGCGAGGGGCCGCGCCGCCCCCGGTGCGACGGAAACAATCCGGTTGCCTTCAATCACAATCGTCCGCGGCCCATGGGCTGGCGTTCCAGACCCGTCCACGACCAGCGCATTCGTTACCAGCAGCCGCCCCTGGCGCACACCCGATTCCCCCTGTGTCAAGTCCGTCTGCCCCATCAAAACAAAGGGTGTTGCGGCGATACAGGCGAGCAAGCAGGAGCGCCTCATAAGTGGCTAGTGTACCGAACAGCAGTAACGGGTAAGTAGCACTCTGTATACCCCCAACGGCAGAGGACTTCAAAGCTAGTACAAAGTGCCACAAAGTTGGATGATTTTTCGACGCCCAGGACCGACTATGGAATCGAGCCTGAGCTTGAAGCCAGGAAGGCCCGAGCGGCTCGAAATAGATCTGAAGGAGTGTTACACAATCATGCGCAAATTACTGGTGCTTACCGTATTCGCCACCCTCACTGCAAACCTGAGCTTCGCGGAAGCCCTCGATCATCCAAGGAATCTGAAAGAAGAAGCCCGCATTCATGAGAAGGCCCAGAAGCGCTGGATGTGGAGCGCTCTTGCCCTCACGGCTGCCAGCTTCGCCGATGGTCATTCCTCGTGGGGCAAGGTGGAAGCCAATAGACTCCTCCGCAGTTCCAACGGCACCTTTGGGGCCAAAGGCCTCGGCATCAAGATGGGCATCGTAAGTTCCATGCTCATTGGCCAACAGTGCATGGTCAAAAAGAACCCCGCCCTCGCCAACATGGCCTCCTACGCCAACTACGGCATGGCCGGCCTCAAGTTAGGTGTTGCCGCCCGCAATTACCAGATCGCGAAGCCGGCTTACCTGCTGCGCTGAAGCCGTAAGTTTGCGCTACACGGTATTGAAGAGACTAATGGCCGATGGGCGTCCCTGAAATCTGATGCCTGGCGCTTCCCGGCCAGTAATTCGATGGACGGCGAGCCCAGGATTCAAACTTTAACGATTGCCGTTCCAAAGCGTTTGTGAACTCCTTCAATTGCCTCGCATGCAAGCTGTGAATCGCGGGAGCTAGTACCACAACCGCGTAAATGCGTTCGTATACCGGCAGCCGATTACGCTGCCTCCGCGATACCGAGCCGCGAGCCGGTCTTGGCGGTCGAAGCACTAGTTCCCGCATGACCCTACCCATCGCCGCCCGCTTTTCCTGTTACGCCGGCATCTAGCCCGCTACAATCACTCCTATGCGATTCTTCGCCCTCTCAGCATTACTGCTAGCAACGCTCCGCTCTCAAACTCCGACGCCCGACCCCTTCATCCGCGAATCCTACACCAAGTACGACTACCGCATCCCCATGCGCGACGGCATCCATCTCTTCACCAGCGTCTACATCCCCAAAGACGTCCTTAGCGACGCAAAAACTTACCCCATCCTTCTCCAGCGCACTCCCTACAGCGTCGCCCCTTACGGCTCTGATCGCTACCCCAACAACCTCGGCCCCTCCCCCCTCTTCGCCAAAGACAAATTCATCTTCGCCTACCAGGACGTCCGCGGCCGCAACATGAGCGAAGGTTCCTTCACCCTCACCCGTCCCTACAAACCCGACAAGCAGACTCCCCAGGACATCGACGAATCGAGCGACGCCTTCGACACCATCGGCTGGCTCATCCAACACGTCCCCGGCAACACCGGCAAGGTCGGCATATGGGGCATCTCCCAGCCCGGCTTCTTCGCCTCCGCCGCTCTCATCGAATCCCATCCCGCCCTCGTCGCCGTCTCTCCTCAGGCCCCCGTCTCCGATTACTATCTCAACGACGACAGCTACCACAACGGGGCATTCATGCTCGCTCACCGTTTTCGCTTTTATCAAAACTTCCGCCAGCGCTCGGGCGACCCCGCGCCTCCCCCTCCTCCCGCCACCGCCTTCGACTTCGGCACTCCCGACGGCTACGAGTTCTACCTCAATCTCGGCAGCCTCGCCAACGCCGACGAGAAATACTTCAAGCGCCAGCAACCCTTCTGGACCGAGCACATGGACAACACCTCCTATACCGGCTACTGGAAGTCCCGCTCCATCTGGCGTCATTACAAAGCCACCAAGCCTGCCGTTCTAACGGTCGGCGGCTGGTACGATGCCGAAGATCCCATCGGCCCTCTCCGCACCTTCAACGAAGTAGAAAAAGCCGGCCCCCTCAGCAAGAATCTCTTGGTCATGGGCCCCTGGACTCACGGCGGTTTCTCCCGGGGCGACGGGGATCGTGTCGGCAACGTCACCTTCGGTTCGAAGACCGGCCTCTTCTATCGCGAGCAAATCGAATACCCCTTCTTCCAGCACTTCCTCAAGGCGAAAGGCGACGGCAACTTCGCCAAGGCCTGGATCTTCGAAACCGGTGGCAACCAGTGGCGTCGCATGGACGCCTGGCCCCCACCGCAAGCTAAGTCCAGCACTTACTATCTCGCCCCCCAGGGTCAACTTACAAAACAATCCCCCGCCACGGCGTCGAACGAAGAATACATCTCCGATCCCAACCGCCCCGTTCCCTACCTCGCCCACATCTCGGTAGCGGTTCGTGGCGACTACATGACGGAGGATCAGCGCTTCGCCGCAACCCGCCCCGACGTATTGGTTTTCAAAACAGAAACTCTTGAAAAAGACCTAACCGTCATGGGTCCCATCAAAGTCGATCTCAAGGTCTCAACCACCGGCACCGATTCCGATTTCGTAGTCAAGATAATCGACGTCTACCCCGGCGATTATCCCGAGAACACGACACCCACTACGCCCGCAACTGCCCAGCCCGCCAACGCGATCAAGATGGGCGGCTACCAGCAACTGATCCGTGGCGAACCCTTCCGCGGCAAATTCCGCAAGAGCTTTGAAAAGCCCGTGGCGTTCATACCCGGTCAACCCGATCGCATCACTTTCGAGCTCCCCGACATCGCCCACACCTTCCGTCGCGGCCACCGCGTCATGGTGCAAATCCAAAGCTCCTGGTTCCCCCTCACAGACCGTAACCCGCAGAAGTTCATGGACATTCCCAAGGCCCGCAACACCGACTTCGAAAAAGCCACTCAAAAGGTCTTCCTCGGCGGCCCCGACGGCTCCCGCATCGAACTCCGCATCCTCGACTAGCCGCCAGTTGGCACGCTTAGTTTATGACCAGGTCAAAGCGGGAACCGATTCGCAACCAAACTCAAACCCGTCCCGAAAACTCCCGCGTCTCCGTCGTCACTTTCACCTTTTCCCCCTGCTTGATAAACAGCGGAACACGCAGCTCCAGTCCAGTCTCCAGCTTCACCACTTTATTCGCGCTCCCGCTCGAAGTATCACCCTTCACGCCAGGTTCCGCATAGGCGACAACCAGCTCAACGAACATGGGCAACTCCATTCCAATGGGATTACCCTGATACTTGAGCAACTGGATCAACGTACCTTCGATCAACAAGTCGAGCGCATTCCCCACCACCTCCGCAGATAGCGTCAAAGTCTCAAAACTCTCCTGATCGAGAAAGTGAGAACCCTCGCTGTCGCTATACAGATAAGCGGCCGCAATCATCTGCAGATCCGGCTCCTTAAATTTGTCCCCCGCCTTAAAAGTCTTCTCAAAGACAGCGCTCGTCAAAAGGTTGCGGATCTTCAGCCGCACCAGCGTCTGCCCCCCACGCGCAGTGGGCGTGCTCACCTCAGAATCGAGACAGTAATACGGGGTGTTGTCCAGCTCAAACAAAGTCCTGCGCTTGACGTGAATAGCATCGATCAATATGGCCATGAATTCCTACAAGTAAAGTCGGCTCCGGATGCAAAAGTGATCCCGGTTCCATTTCCTCTCAATTATACGGATCTCTGGCTCCGGCAGATCCCGCTGGTATAAAATCATCGAGAACCATCACCATGCGCCCCGCCATCCTTCTTCTCTACGTCGCCTCGATACTCCAGGCTCAAAACGCCGCCCGCTCCGGGCGTTTCCACGTAGAACATCCAACCCTCCTCAACCTCGGCTTCGAATGGCTCATCGACGGCGACGCCAACCGCAATGCCACCGTCGATCTCCGCTTCCGCAAAGTCGGCACCACCGCCTGGCGTCCCGCTCTCCCCCTCCTGCGCATCGGTGGGGAACGAGTGTTTCGCGACCGCGAGAGCATGACCTACACCGTGCCCCAAGGCTTCGCCGGCAGCATCCTCAACCTGGAACCCGCCACCGGCTACGAATGCGAGTTCACTCTCAACGATCCCGATGGCGTCACCGGCCAAGCCCAACAGCGAGTCGCCATTTCCACCCGCACAGAGCCGCAAGCCTTCCCCGGCGGACGCGTCCTCCACGTCTATCCAGCCGACCACGAAGGTCCACGCCAGGAGCCAAGCTTCATCGGCCTCAAGGCCGCCTACTACGGCGAAGGCCGTGGCGACTGGACCGCCGTCCGCATGAAAAAAGCCCAGCCCGGCGACACCATCCTCATCCATGCCGGCCTTTACCGTCCAGACCGTCTCAACTACGTAGACCCCCTCAGCGCCCCTTTCACCGGTACTTGGTCCCTCTCTCTAAAAGGAACAGCCGCCAAGCCCATCACCATCAAAGCTGCCGGTGACGGCGAAGCGATCTTCGATGGTGCCGCCAACCAAAAGCTCTTCGACGTGATGGCAACGCACCACCACATCTTCGAAGGCCTCACCTTTCGCAACACTGAAATTGCCATCTTCGCCGGCGAAAAAGAAGTCATGGGCGCTGTCGCCCTCACTGTCCGTAACTGCCGTTTCGAAGACGTCGGCGTCGGCGTCTGGACAGA
Source organism: Bryobacter sp. (assembly GCA_046594355.1). GTDB lineage: Bacteria > Acidobacteriota > Terriglobia > Bryobacterales > Bryobacteraceae > Bryobacter. Next base: position 621 of record JBKJSR010000380.1, on the reverse strand, counting down.
AAACGCCGATTCCAGCGACTTCCTGATCTCCGGCAATCTCTTCCTCGGCCGCGAAGACCAGATGCGCCTCATCGGTTGGAATCAGGTCGGCCAGCGCTCGGCCGGCATCTACCCATCCCACCAACTCCGCAGCTTCTTCGCCATCAAGGTCTACGGACCGGGACACGTCATTGCTCACAACGCCATCGCCTACTTTCACGACGCCATCACCATCTCCACCTATGGTCCGCCCGACGCCGATCCCGAGCGCCGCGCCTCGTCCATCGACATCTACAACAACGACATTCACCTCACCAACGATGACTTCATCGAATCCGACGGCGGCGCGCACAACATTCGCGTCTTTCAAAACAGGGGCGTCAACGCCGCCCACAACGGCTATAGCGCCCAGCCCATGTTCGGTGGCCCGGTCTACTTCTATCGCAATCTCCTCTATCAGGTGCCCGCTGGCGGTGCCTTCAAATTCAGCGCCGCACCCGCCGGCATTATCGCCTACCACAACACGATGATCGGCGAGCAAACCGCACGCGATCCTTACTCGAACACCCACTTCCGCAACAACCTTTTCCTTGGCCGCGACACTCCAGACCGCGGCGTGATGACCTGGGCCAACGCCACCCC
>JBKJSR010000255.1:0-4344 GCA_046594355.1 Bryobacter sp. | reverse complement strand
TCTGAACCCACTTGACCCTAAGTTTATCATCCGCACCGCCCGCTTCCCTGAAGATATAGAAGCGGTACGCCAGCTTTTCCGGAACTACCAAAGCGATATCGCCGTCGATCTCCGCTTCCAATCCTTCGACCGCGAACTTCAAAGCCTGCCGGGGAAATACGATTGCGTTCTTCTGCTCGAAGTGGAGGATCGCCCGGCCGGCTGCGTCGCGCTGCGGCCCTATGCCGAAGGTATCGCCGAACTCAAGAGGCTGTTCATTTACCATGCCGCCCGTGGCTTTGGTTTCGGCAAAAAGCTTGCATCTCGACACCCTGAAATCGAAAATGCCCAGCGCCGTGGTGTTGTACCAGGCGCTGGGCTTTGTAGAAGTACCGGCGAAGCAGGGAGGGATTCGCTTGCCGGACCTGATGGATATGGAACTGGACTTAGCGCTTTCTTCGTCCGAGGAGAGAGAGGCCTAGCAATCCAGCGGCACAAAGCAGATAGGTTTGCGGCTCGGGAATTTCGCCGCCGCCTCCGCCCCCTGCACCAGCCGCGATCACTCCGTAAGCAAAGTTGTCGAGGGCGACGCGATTGCTGTCGGTATTAGTGGGTTGGTTGATCAGCAGTTTGATTCCGGATATATCACCGGTAGTCGTAAATCCGTAGAATCCGGAAAGGGGCGACCCAGCAGGAACGGTCAGGCTCCTCGTACCCGTCAAAACAGTCGATTCATATACTTGCAGCGTCAGGACGATGGGTGCTGCAAGCGTCGAATAAACATAGGGGGTACCTGCAACTGACAGGTTGCGCCACGCCGAGAAATCAAATCCTATGCTTCGAATCCCCGTAACTGCGCTGACATCGGCGCGAATGCCCGAATTGTAAATAGTCGCGCCAGTGCCGACAATCCCACTCAATCCGCCAATAATGATCCCTTGCGATCCCAGGTCTTCAGGAGCAGTCGGAGTATAGCGATAAGTATCGTAACGGATACTTGTACTTTCGTTGTAAAAACCAAGGTAGTTCACCGCCGCAAGCGTGATTCCAGCGCTGCTTGTGATGTAGCTAGACCCCGCCGCATTGAAATTCTGCGTGGCGCCGACAGTAGTCACTCCCGCCCAGGCGGCTTGTGTATTGTACTCATTCAATATCGTTGCTTGGGCAGAAGCACCAAATAATAGGGCGGTCAGCGCCGCGCGGGCGATCTTAAAAGTTTTGAAATGCATGATCGCGAAGGTAGTGCGAAATTTCTTTAGGCTCTCTCCCACATTAATATTCGGGGTATGGGCAGTACTGTAGAGATACCACTACTTTCTTTTTAGGGATAGGACTATCTGCCGCTGGTACTCTCGCGCTTTCGCCACGATCTCGGCAGCCTTCAGCTTCACCGGCTTGGCGTCACGCACAACAGCTTCGCCGTGTACAAACACATCCGTTACGTCGGCCCCTTTGGCCGCATAAACAATCATTGAATACGGATCGAAACTCGGCACCATGTTGGGCGCATCCGCACGCAAGAAGACAAGGTCGGCCAGCTTGCCGGCCTCCAGCGAACCCAGCTTGTCGGCCATTCCGATGATGGCGGCGCCGTGAATGGTTGCCATCTCAAGCGCGGTCTTGGCGGGCAGTACTTCCGGGTCCATCGCCTGTACTTTCGCAAGCTTCGCCGCCAGATCCATCTCTTCCATCAGGTAGAAGTCGTTGTTCGATCCGGCCGGACCGTCGGTTCCCACTCCGACATGCAATCCCGCCGCAAGCTGCTTGAGCACGGGAGCAATGCCGCTGGCGAGCTTCATGTTGGACGACGGGCAATGCGCGATGCCGACCTTTTTGCGGGCAAGCGTAGCAATGTCGGCGTCATCCACCCAGATGGCATGCGCTGCAATGGTCGGACCATCAAAAATCCCCCAGGCATCGAGAATCTGCACCGGGCTCTTGCCGTGCTGCCGGATCATGTCGTCGTTCTCGCGCTTTGTCTCCGACACATGAATCAGCAGCGGCTTTGCGTATTGATTGGCCAGCTTGCGGCAAGCCTCCAGAGTCTGCCGCGTATTCGTATAGAGAGCGTGCGGCGCAACCCCCGGAATGATTAGCGGGTCGTTCGCGTATTGCTTGAAGAAGGCCTCGGTGCGCGCCAACGCTGCAGCTGGAGTGACGGCATCGGCGACGGGAAAGCCGATCACCGTCTGCCCCAGCACTCCGCGCAGTCCAGCCTGTTTGGTTGCCCGGGCGACTTCTTCCTCGAAATAATACATGTCCGTGTAAGTCGTAGTACCGCTGAGCATCATTTCAAGGCAGCCCAGCAGCGTACCCCAGTAACAAAATTCCTTGCTGACATTGCGGGCCTCGGCCGGGAAAATATAGCTCTCCAGCCAGTCCTGCAGCCGCTTGTCGTCGGCAACGCCACGCATCAGAGACATGGCAATGTGAGTGTGCGTATTGATCAAACCCGGCATGAGAATTGCGCCCGGCTTGTGCAAACGCCGTGCGCCCTTGAACGCACGTTCCAACTCAGTCCTGGCACCGACCGCGACGATCTTCTCCCCTTCAATCGCCACCGCTCCATCGGTCAATACGCGGCGCTGCGCGTCCATCGTAACAACGGTCCCGGCGCTCAGCAATAGGCGCGACGGCTTGGCGGCAAACGCGCTGCCAGCCAGCCCCAGGCTAAACGAGCGACGACTGATTGAAGGGGTGCGGAAGCAGTTCGGCAAAGGTAAAGCGGCGTTCAGTTTCATGGGCTCCACATAGGATGATCTCAAGATCCGGATCGCAGAACTCAGCCATCACCTGCCGGCAGAGTCCGCAAGGCGTCGCGGGCAAGGTCGCATCAGTACAAACTACAACGCGGCGAAACTTCAGGTGCCCCTCCGAAACTGCCTTGAAAATCGCCACGCGCTCGGCACAAAGCGTGGCACCGTAGCTGGCATTCTCGATATTGCAACCGGTGTAGAAAAGGCCTTCCAAGGTCTCAATGGCACATCCTACCCGATACTTGGAGTAAGGTGCATAGGCTGCCTGCTGCGCAGCGCGAGCGGTTTCAATGAGTGTCATACGCCGGGCAGGATCGCCTGAATCAGTTGAATGAACTGCTCGCGCACCTGTATCCCGGTTTCGAGCACCTCGTCATGGTGGATCTTCTCGTTCGTCACCCCGGCAGCCATGTTCGTCACGCAGGAAATTCCCAGCACTTCCGCGCCCATGTGGTTCAACGCGATCGCTTCCGGCACGGTCGACATCCCCACCAGATCGGCACCGATGATACGCAGGTAACGAATCTCCGCCGGAGTCTCATAAGTGGGTCCCGCGAGCGCCGCATACACGCCGTGATGCACTGGAATTCCCAGGCTCAGCGCCTTGCTCTCGGCCAGCTCGCGCAAGCGCCGCGAATAGGCAAAAGTCATATCCGGAAAGCGCGGCCCAAGGCTATCGTCGTTCGGCCCGGTAAGTGGATTGGTGCCCTGCAGGTTGATGTGATCGCTGATCAGCACCAGCGCCCCGCGATGGTAAGTCAGATTGATGCCGCCAGCCGCGTTTGTCAGAATTACTTTGCGCCCGCCCAGCTTCGCCAGCACCCGCACGCCCAGTACCACTTGCTCGATCCCGTGCCCTTCGTAAAGATGCGCCCGGCCCGACATCACAACCACGTTGCGCCCGGCCATTTGGCCAAACACCAGCTTGCCCGCATGACCGATCGCCGTGCTGCGCGGCCAGCCGGGGATCTCTTCATAAGGAATCACCAGTGGATTTTCAACGGCATCGGCTAAAGGGCCGAGACCGGAGCCGAGGACAATCGTGATCTCGGGCGGCGTTGTAATCCGCGACTGCAAATAGGCGAACTGTTCTTTCATAAAAGTATTCCTGCAATACAGGCCGACATGAAGTTGGCCATCGTGCCAGCCATTACTGCCTTGAGTCCAAGCCGCGCGATATCCGATTTTCGCGTCGGCATCAAGGCGCCCATTCCGCCCACCTGGATCGCGACCGAACTCAGATTCGCAAATCCGCAAAGCGCGAAAGTCGCAATCGTAAACGAGCGCGGGTCGAGTTGCGCTTTTACTTTGCCCAATTCAATAAAGGCCACAAATTCATTTAACACCAGACGCGTCCCGAGAAACTGTCCGATGGTCTGGCAATCATTCCACGCCACACCCAGCAGCCACGCCACAGGCGCAAACGCATAACCAAGCATCGTTTGCAAAGTCGGCAATCCAAGTCCGGTCAGACAGCCATTGACCAGCGCGATCAGACTCAGAAACGCGATCAGCATACCGGCGATATTCAGCGCAAGCTGCAACCCGTCGCCCGCCCCTCGTGCCGCAGCGTCAATCACGTTGATCCCGGGCTTTTCGACATCGAGGC
>JBKJSR010000149.1:0-2660 GCA_046594355.1 Bryobacter sp. | reverse complement strand
CTGAGGATCTTGGCTAAACTCTGGTGGATGCGGTCTGGCTTGAGGCGGCCCGAGGCAAGCGCATCCATCACCCCTCTGATGGCCACATCCGCATTGGTGGGGATCAGCAAGACATCGATGCCGGCTTCTATCGCCCGGACGGCGGCTTCGCCCCCCGGGAATTGCCGGGTGAGGCCCTGCATGTCCATGGCGTCCGTAACTGCCAGGCCTTCGAAACCAAGTTCTTTGCGCAAGAGACCATTGATGATTTTTGCCGATACAGTAGCGGGAATTTCCCGCTCTTCCAGTGCGGGTACGGACAGGTGGCCGGTCATCACGCCATCGACGTTGGCCGCGATGGCGGCCTTGAAGGGGAGGAGCTCGAGGCGGTCGAGACGCTCGCGGTCGCCATTGATTTTTGCGATGCCGATGTGAGTGTCGGTGGAAGTGTCGCCGTGGCCGGGGAAGTGCTTGACGGTGACCAGAATCCCGTCGCGGCGGGCAGCATGCGCACCTTCAATGTAGGCCTTTACGTGGGCGGCGACAAGCGCTGGATCTTCGCCGAAGCTGCGCGTGTTGATGATCGGATTGTCGGGGTTGTTGTTGACGTCGGCGACCGGGGCGAAGACCCAGTGGACCCCAATTGCGCGCGACTCGCGGGCGGTTGCGGCACCGGTTCGTCGCGTTGCGTCGAGATCGTTCGCGGCACCGTAAGCCATGGCGTGCGGGAACTTGGCCGTGTTCGCGACACGCATCGAGGAACCACGTTCGAAGTCGCCCCCAACAATGAGTGGAAGCTTCGACATCTTCTGCATGCGATTGAGGAAGGCGGCGAGAGCAAAGGGTTCGGCGTTGCGCACGATCCCGCCTTGGACACGGTTCAAAAGGATCAGGCCGCCGACGCCGGTCTGCTTAATGAGACGGGCAAATTCCTGATACTCGCGGCGTTTGCTGCCTGGATTTTCGCCGTAGAAAGGAATGACGACAAGTTGAGCCACCATCTCGCGCAGCGTAAGTTTACGCATCAGCGTGCGAACTTCTTGCGGAGTGTTGCGGACGAACTGCATGGGCGCAACAGAGAGCGCGGGGGCGGACTTTTTTGCGGGGGAACGAGGACTGCGTTTTGAGCTTTGCGCTGTCAGGGTGACGCAGGTCAGAGTAAGGACTAAGACGAGAGGGCTGAAAGTTGAGCGGAGCAATTTCTAATATATCGCGATCACTTTTGCGATTCGCGACGAGGGTTTGCGAAGCGGTGAGATCACAGTTGCGATCTGCGGTCCGCAAGTACACGGATATCGTCGCGCAGGGCGGCTATATCTCCCTGCAGTGTCGCGAGCGACTTAGCTCCCGCCAATTCCGCGCTGCCGCTTTCTGCGTCCCGGCCAATGAAATAAGTGGCGAGCGTGGCTGTTTAATAACCAAAGACGGCGAATGCATAGAGCGAGAGAAACACGCAGAGCACCCTGCCCTCTACGGTGATCGCCCAATACTGCGAGCCCATGGTCGTCATGATCATGGCGGTCCACCAGAGTGCCTCGCCAAAGGTATGGAGACCGGCCGGGCTTTCTTTCTCGAAGGCATACATTCTCGCCGCACCGGCAAAAGTTACAAGTAAGGTGAGGGCGATTACATAGCCGAAACCACGGCAGCCCATGCTCGCGCCCAAGACCCGCAGGCCACCCGCCGCCCGGGCCATCCGCATCACACGCATCACACGCAGCACGCGAAAGATTCGAAGGGCGGGCAGCAGCAGGGCCGTGAGGTTGATCCAGTTGGCATTGAGGAAGACGATCCAGACGATCGTGCCGAAGGTCTCGAATCAACGTTTGTCTCCCTGGACCAGTTCGAGGACAAGCAGCAGCAGCCAGAGGAAACCGAGCACGATCAGCGGCTGCTCAATCGCCTCCTCCAGCCAGCGCAGAAGCTCGTAGCGTTCCTTGATGAGCAGTTGCCCATCTGAATGATTCCGGTCTTGCTCAGTCGTGCAGGCGATCTTGCGGCACTCTCCGGCAATGGAGTGCCGATTACTACCATGCCTCATAGAATCGTTCTTGGAGGGATTGGTTTCAGCATCGACTGATTCCAAATGGAAATTAGACGATTTTAGTTTTGAGCTTTACTGTTTTGGCAGCGGGCTGAGAAGCGGGGGGCTTGCGCGAGGGCTTACGGGTCAAGAGACGTTTGACAGTGCTGAGCAGCACTTGTACTTCATTGGCGCTTTTTTGCACAACCGCATCGGCACAGGTTTCGTCTTCCCTCATGCCGGCATTGTTGGCAAAACCCGACAACAAAACGATTGGCGCGGGGAAGTTGTTTTCGCGCAGACGGCGTATCAATTCGAGGCCGTCGAGCTTGGGCATTTTCCAGTCGGTGATGAGCAGATCGAAAGTATTTACTTCAACTGCGGCAAGTGCATCGAGCCCATTTGAAGCAGTAAAAACGGTATGACCCAACTCTTCGAGCAACATGCGCCGGGCGGCGAGGCCCATTTTGTTGTCATCCACGAGCAGGATGATTGCAGCGGAAGAGGCGGAAGACGACTTGACGATTCTCATGAGAACTCTTGAACACTAGCAGAGAAGTTTTTGCCCCGTCAAGAGTTTTGTATGGGGTTGATTCCAGACAGCTTTTTTCGCTTGACATCGGCAAGCCTACGCTGGACAAATCCAGCCGTGCTACCG
>JBKJSR010000754.1:0-10456 GCA_046594355.1 Bryobacter sp. | reverse complement strand
GTTGGTTTTGATTGGGAAGGAGGACTTTGGAAGTCCAGCGGGTGTAGCTCCGTAGCGGAGACCGGCATGACTTGGGAGTGTTAAGGAAGTGAGTATGGGCTCGAAGCCGGGGAAGGTTGGTACCTGGCGATTTCGATAGTGGAGATCACCAATATATCGAAGCGTTGTGCCGACTGAAGCAAAGGCCCAGTTGTAGCGGGCCTTGAGCAAGGGAGGGATCTCCCAGGCGGTGCCGGAGAATTTGCTGAAGTTGTAACTGCCAGACGGAGCGGGACCGGAGTTGCGGTTCAGGCGAAGGTGCTTGTAGAGGAAGCCCGTCTCAAAGACGGGTAGTTTTCGTGAGGGCCGGAATTCGAGGCAGGGGCCAACAGTGCCGCGGTTCTGCTGGAAGTCTCGTTGGGCACCGTAGCGACCGAAGTCGAAGCCATCCTCACGATTGCCGGTGAGAGTGATGCCGCCGCCGATCCATTGGGCCTTGAGGTGGCTGATTGGCAGCAGTGAGAGCATCAGGTAGCGCATCTAGAATCTGGACGCTAGTGCGCGAGGACCTGTTTCAGATATGGGACGGGGAGGCCCGATCTGCATCTGCATGTTGACGCGGCCAATGATGCGGGTATTGGCCTGATAGGCGACTTGAGCAAGGTAGTTGACGCCGTTGAGCATTTTGAAGTCACGGGTGAAATCGGCGGTTTTAAAGATGACGGAAGGGTTTCTGACGAGGCGGCCGAACTGGCGGAGTTCGAGACCGGTCGATTCTTCGAGCCAGAGTTCGCCTTTGAAGAGCCCGATGACATTCTTAATGGGGTTCAGTTCGTAGACGACGGCAGTGCGATCGTCGAGGGAGTCCCTGCGCTTGAACTTGAATTTGTAGTTCAGCGCGTTGATGCCGATGCTGGGGGCCTCGGAGGCTTCCTGCTCGGCGCTGAGGTAGATGCCGATCACCTTGGTTTTGACGATGTTGTCGCCGGTAAAAGATTTCATCTCATAAGAGATATGGCCGTTTGGCTGGATGGTTTGTTCGGCGAGCATTTCGCCTTGTTTGTCGAGGCTGGGGATGAAGGCCTGGATTTTGACGAGGGAGACGATCGCCTGCATGCGGCGGCTGACGCCACGATCGAGGAATTTCTTGAGGGTTGGCCCCGTTGGGCCAACGCTGAGCGGATTGAAGGGAGTTTGAATTTTAGGGGGGCCAGTACGGCAGGATTGCAGCGCAATCGCGAGAGCGGCCAGACAGATGAGTTTGCTCGAATTCATGCGGTTAAATGGTTGCCAGATCGAGGAGATAACCGCGTTTGCCGACATTGATTCCGATGGTTTCGCCCTCGCTTCCTAGTTTCGCGCAAACGCCTTCCGATTCGTGAATATGCCCGCACAAGAAGTAACGCGGAGAAACACGGTCGATAAAGCTCGCGATGGCGGAAGAACCGAAGTGGCGGCCTCCGGAGCCTTGATCGAGGGGGGTGTCTTTGGGTGGACAGTGGCAGACGAGGACGAGCGGATCGAGTTGAGAAAAGGGTTCGAGGTAGCGGGCGAGTTCCGCCTCGCTATATTCGCCGGGGGTATCAAAAGGAGTTGGGTTGGAGTAGCCGAGGGCGGCAATATGGACAGAAGCGAATTGTCGAGAACGGGCGTGCATATTTTCAAGACCGTAAGTGTCACAAAATGATTTGATGTCATGGGTGGATTCATGGTTACCGGGAATCATGAGGACGCGACCTGTGCGACGGCGAAGAAGCTCGCCGGCTTTGTCGAAGCCGCGAGCCCAGGAGACTAAGTCTCCGGCACAGAAGTAATAATCCGCATCCTGATCGAGGAGCTTGTTGAGGGCTTTTAGATCTGAGTGGATGTCGGAGAAAAACAGAACCTTCATTGCTCTGTCTATTGTCGCCGTTTGGAGGGGCGGGAGTAAACGACAAGTCTTGGACGACGAATCCTTCAAAAAGAGGCAGCAATCCGAAGTAGCTAAAAAAACTGGTGGTTTTTTGAGTGAAATCGCTTTGGTGTCGCGTTACGAAAACTGGAAAATGGTGCCGTCAGGAGGGGAAGAGAGGTGGATGCATTGGCTCTGGCAATTGCTATTCGGCCTTCACGCCCAGCTTGGCCGCATGTGCCAGTATCTCTGGATCCTGTGTGCCGACGGCCAGCACCGCCTGCATAATCGTCCGCGCCTCGGACGCTTCCCCGTTAGCGAATAGCGCTACCGCCAATGCGTCCTGCGTATGAACATCTCCCTTGCGCTCCGCCTCTTTGCGGGCCACTTGAACGGCCTGCGCCGGTTTTGCTCCCTTGCCCGCGAGATACAGGGCCAGTTCGCGATTGGCATGACCTGGTTTGGCGGCATGGCTTAGCGCGGACTTCTCAAACGCCGCATAATCGGCGGACAATCCAGAGCTTTGCGCGAGGAGATAAAGCAGGCGAGGATTGGGATTCACGGCGGCGAGTTCACGAAGGGATGCTACCGCTTCTTCCGGGCGCTTCTGAGCGAGCCTTACCCGTGCCAGTGTTTCGGCTGCCGAAGTATCGTCTGCGTTGGCGGTCTTCAGCGCTTCTTTCGCCGCCGCTTCAGCCCAGTTCAGCTTACCGGCAAGAAATTGCAGGCGGGCCGAGTATGACAAGAGCCTGCGCGCTTCTGCATCCTGTCCCTGTACCAGCCTTGAAAACGATTGATTCACTGCTTCGAGTGCTCCATCGAAGTCCCCGGTCGCTTCGCGAAAGCGTGCCACGAGCATCCAGCCGGAGGAGTCGGTCTTGCCAATCTTTAAATCCAGCATCCACTGGATGGACTTCTCTGCGTCGTTATATAGTCCCAACGCCAATTCCGCAGCCGCCACTAATTGGTAACCGATGATTTCATCCGGTGCTTTTTTGTTCAACTTCTTTGCGTCAACGAGCGCAGCCCGGAAATTACCTTCATCGAGAAGGGTGCGGATCTGGGTCAATTCCTGAACATAAAGTGCTGGGTCGGCAGCATACAGCAGAGAGACGCTAAACAGGAGAAAAATCAGTTTCACTAGAATTCCTTATAAAAAAAGGACACCGCACACAGACTGTCTGCGGTGCCCAAATTAAACTACGGTGCGCAGGGATCGCCCGCGCCGGCCGTGCAACCTGGTTCACCTGGATCCAGGTGGCGACGGTCGCGTCCGCTCGGTGCGTTCGCCAGGTAAGGGAACGTCGTGCGGTAGGTTGCGTCATTCACATTTACGCCATCGCCCAAGCGGCTGTTCAGCTGGCTGGTGCTGTAAGGCGGCCCGGCCAGTACACCGACAACGACGCGCAAGGAGATGTCAACAACGTCATCCAGCAGACGACGGCCATTCGGATAGCCGGACATATCACCTCCCAAAACTCCAAGGCGGGACATGCTCCCAGGTGCCGTCGGTGCCACGCCAGTGTTGAGGCGGAGCAAGTCGGCAACTGGTCCACCCGGCGTGCCGGGTGCGGCGATCGGCGGAGCGTAAGTCACCAGCGGCAATAGATCTACCCGATCAGGCGGCGGAATGGCCACCGCACCGCCGGTTGCGGCATTGATGATTCTGGCCAAAGTCGGATCGAGAAAGAAGCTAGCGAACTGGCTATCGTTCTTTGGCTGATCCATGCTAAAGCGATCCTTCGATCCCGTACCAATCAAGAGTTCGTTGATCAGCGGATTGCCCATGCGCTGAATCTGGCTGAAGGTTCCTGAACTGGCCGACGGCAGCGGTGCGCGGCGCGTGGTCAATCTTGGACGGCTCGTGGTCGCCCATACGCCAATGGTTGCGGCGGTTGAAGAAGACAATTCAACGGCACCCGTTCGCGTGAGCATCGAAACCGGTACTTCAATCGCGATGGAGTTTACCGAATACCCCGAAACGGTGTCGCTAACCGCGTTAGTAGTAGCGGCATCCTGTGCGGGTGTGAGCGCGCCAGGCGCAACAACCGAGCGAAGGTTAAGGGTATCGAACGCAGCGCCCAGATCGATCCAGAAAGGATCATCGACCGTGCCGGCGAAAGCCTTCACATCCGTAGTGTTGGTAGTGTAAGTGCCAGCAGTGAAAAGCGCGCCGTAATTCATTGTGCGCGGTCCCACATTTGAGGGAACGGCGTACATCGGACCGGGCGAGCTGATTGGCGTTGCCACCCCATTCTTGATCATGGTGATCTGGTAGGATTGACGCGTGCCTAGACCCGGGCTGCTGAAGCTCGTGATCTGTGGCGGTACGATCTGTGTGCCCGGAGGAACAGGGGCGGGAGAATTTGCCGGAGCGTTAATTCCAGCACCCGCGCCTGCAAAGGCTTGAAACAGATTCGGGAGCCTTTGCTCGGTGTTGAAGCGGAACTGGAAGACGACGTCTTCCACCGCATCGTTGTTGTTGTCGACCTTGAGTTCATACAGAATTTCTGAATCGAAGGGCCACCAATTTGGACCATTGCCTGGTTCCTGTAGAGGATCTACGCACATGATGAGGGTGACTTTGGGCACTCCGACTCCATCGTAGCTGCGGAATGCATAAACGTCTGTGATGTCTGCTTTGTGGTCAAGGGCAGTGATCGGTGCCTCGCGGTGGTTAGCCGCATAGCCCGGTGACGTCGCCATAACTAAGCACAGCAGGGGAATAATATTTTCTCTGAAGCGGTACATATTTTTCTTTCTATAAAATCGTCGTTATTAATTTCGCCGGACTTTCAAACCTGCGAGAGCAGCCAAGCCGGCTGCGAGCATTAGAGCCGCCGAAGGTTCCGGTATCGCCGTAACACCCACCGTGGCGGATCTCAGGGTAGCGGTCCCGTTAGGCCGGGCATCCAAAGTCAGATCGACAAAGACGTCGAAAAAACTTGCAATGAGTCGACCGGTCGATTCTGTCAACTGCTGATCGGCTGCGCTGATGAACGCGATGGCAGCAACGGAAGCCGGACATCCGTCAATCGCATTACTGGTAAATCTGCCCCCTGGACAAACATTCAGTACACCTGTGACCAGCCCGTCACCGGTCGCGGATCCAGCCAGTGCGATCGACGCCCCGGTAAGCGAAGCGCCGGAAATGCTGAAGCGAAAAATCGATTCCAGGAACTGCCCCGAAGTCGCGGTTGGGTTCGTGAAAGCGATCATGAACAGTGGATTAAAGGCCGATCCACCTGGAGTAAACTGAACCTGGGTTGGACTGATCACAGTTGCGTCAGTTTGGCCAGGTACGATCTGAAAATTGCTAAACGTAACAGCGCCAACCTGACATCCGCCTGCTCCCAGGCCGATCAGGGTCTGCAAGTTACCGATGCCACAAGTTGCAGCAAACACCGTGCTGCCCATGGACAGCAAGAGGCTCGCAATGAAAATAAACTTCATATTCTTTCCTCCAATGATTTGGAAAACATCTAACTATTGGCGACTACGAGGAGCGCAGACGTTCGGATTGGCCCGACGCGAGGATAGTGCGATAGCTTTCACGGTTTAGTACTAGTACCACGCGCCCGCGAACGTTGAATGCAGCGGGGGAAGTGCGTCTTGCCATAGCTCTCCGGCCTCTCCAAGTCTGGCGGGCGATTGCATGATCAGTCGGGGAAGACACGCTGAATCCGTCCGGCTATTATCGAGATTGAAGGATGTTTTGCTAGGGATGGCGATGAGCCGGCTGGCAAAAGAAAAGTTGCAATCAAAATAAATGAAAGACAAGTTCAAGGATGAGCCGGGCGCTGAGGACGAGAACGAAGCACAGGAGTTTTCGGAGCTGGCAGCGCATTTGGGCTTTGCCGGCCAACTGGAGCGTCCGAGCGCCGGATTGAAGACGCGGTTGATGGCCTCAATTGCGATGCCGACGGGCGTGCATGTGCTGCGGCAGGGCGAAGGGGAATGGAAGCAGACTCCATTTGCGGGTGTGAGCTACAAGAGCCTGTTTGTAGACCGGGAAACAGCGATGCATACACTGTTGTTGCGGCTGGAGCCGGGAGCACGGTATCCACGGCACCGGCATACGAGGCCGGAGCAGTGTCTGGTGTTACAAGGAGAAGTAGAGATCGATGCGAAGCTTCGCATCGAAGCCGGGGATTTTGAGTGGGCCGATGGGGATACGATTCATGATTCGATTTCTTCGACGACTGGATGTGAGTTGCTGATTATTTCGTCGCTGCACGACGAGATTCTGGTGTGAGGAGCGTTGAACTGCTAAAACGCTTTTTTGAGAAAGAGGCCGTTGGTGGAATCGACGAAGACCGAATAGGCTGAGGAGCCGACGCTAGCACCCCAGATGACGCGCCAGGCAACTACGGGGTTGCGCTCGGAGAATTCAAGGAGCATGGTGATCGGGACGTTGGGGTTTTTGAGAGCGTAGTCTTTCGAGTTTTCGAGAGCGACCTTGTAGATTTCGTCGGTGTCTTTTTTGACAGCCTGAATTACGAAGGGCTGGGCCAGCCTGGAGGGGCCGTTGTAGGGATCGTCGTTCGGATTGTAGACGCCCTCGAAGAGGCCGTCCTCATTGACTACCGAATAGGTGCAGTTTTTGATGCGGTTTTTCGATGGGGAAACGAAGGTGACCTGCCACGCGAAAGCTTTGCCGGGAGGGGCTTGGCGCGACTTGATAAACAGGTTCTGGACGCGCAGGACCTGGATGTCCTGAGCCCACTGGCGAGAGGGTCCGAAACAGCGGTAGAGGCCGGTGAGGCCGGTAATCGGTTCTGGGGCGGCGGCGGGTTTGGCACTAGCCTCCTTGTTCGCCGTTGGGCTGGAGCAAGAGACGGCCAGAAATGCCGCGAAGAAGATGCCTATGAATTGTAGTTTCACCTTATGAAATAATACCGCCAGCGCAGTACCAACTCGCTTGAAGGGGCCCCGATGAATTTAAAGCAGCTTCTCTCTTGCACAATTCTTGCTGGCACAATCGTGTTTGCGCAAGAGACTCCCCCACCGGCTACCGTTGGTGGACCAACCACTGGCGGCAACACTCCACCTAACACCATCGGCAATACGGGCGGCAATTCCGGAGGCAACGCAGGAGCGGGAGGATTGCCGGGGAACAACCCGCGCAACCCCTCGTCGTTTCCGCAGGAACGGCAACAGAGTATCGATCAGATGCAGAACCGTCCGATCTTTATTTCCGGCAAGGTGAGGATGGACGATGGCAGCGCGCCCCCGGAGACGGTGACGATCGAGCGGGTTTGCGCGAGCCGCGGCACTCCGGTTCCCGAGGCGTATACGGACAGCAAGGGCGGGTTCAGTTTTCAAGTGGGGCAGCGCATGGGCATGATGCCGGACGCCAGCATCGGCAACACGAATGAAGGTGGGCCTGGAGGTGGGTTTGGATCCGGTTTCCCGAATCAGGGCGGGCGCAATAGCGGCGGCGTGAGCGAGCGGGATCTGATGAGTTGCGAATTGCGGGCCAGTCTGCCTGGGTACCGGAGCACGATTGTATCGTTGGTTGGCCGACGCAGCCTCGACAATCCGGATGTGGGGACTATCATTCTCAGGCGGCTCGGCGACGTCACCGGCTTTACGACCAGCGCGACGTCGTTAATGGCTCCGAAGGATGCGAAGAAGTCGCTAGAGAAGGCGCGGAATGCGCTGAAGAAGAACAAGCTGCCGGAGGCGCAAAAGGAACTGGAGACGGCGGTGAGTCTGCATCCGAAGTATGCCGAGGCCTGGTATGAGTTGGGACGGGTACAGGTGATTCAGACGAACGCCGATGCGGCGAGGAATAGCTATGCGAAGGCGCTGGAGGCTGACGACAAGTATGTTCGCCCTTATCTGGGACTCGCGGTGCTCGAAGCGCAGCAGCAGAAGTGGGAATCGGTGAAGCAGCTAAGTGAGAAAGTAATCAAGTTGAACCGCCATGACTTTCCGGCCGCGTTTTTCTATGGCGCAGTGGCCAATTATAATTTGCGGGACAGCGAGGCTGCGGAGAAGCTTTGCCGATCGGGAATCGAGATTGATCAGTATCACTCGCTGCCGAAGATGTCGCACCTGTTGGGCATGATCCTGGTTGACAAACAGGACTTCAAGGGCGCTTCCGAGCAATTGGGTGCTTACCTGAAGTTTGCGCCGAAAGCGGGCGATATCGATCAAGTGAAGAAGCAATTGGCCGATATCGACGGCAAAGTAGCTAAGACAACCCCTTAGACAGTACCCTCATTTGCGGGTGTAAAAACCCGCGTCTTCCCTGTGCATTTTTGGCTTAAGACGCCGATTAGATGGATAGTACTGAAACTTAAGCGTTGAAAGTACTCTTGAGCCAGACAAGCAGAGAGGTGAGACTGTTGAGTGGAGACATGTCTATGGAGCGCGCCGATTTTGAACAATGGAAGCCCAGAGAAGTAGCACGGCTTCTCGCACTCGTTGAAACCGAGCGCCGTTATTACCAAGAAATCGTTGCGAATATTCCGGTGAGCCTGCTGGTTGTGGGCTCGGGGTTGGCTATTGTTTCGGCAAACCGGCAGTTTCGGGTCAACCTGGGGAAGAAGAACGACGAGATCCTGGGGCGTCAGCTTGAGGAATTGGTGTCGATGGATGGGGTGGTGGAATTGGCACGCTCGGTTGTCGGCACTGGGCTTGCGGTGCCGAAGCTGGAGACCGTGTGGGAACTGGGTGGGGTAGCGAAGAAGGTGACGCTGACGGCATTGCCGCTGCGGCGATGGGAAGACGATTCAGAGCTCGAAGCATTGCTGGTGATCCAGGAAAGCGTGGGGGCGGAGAAATCGAAGGCGGAAGAGGTTGCGGCGTCGGTAGAGGGGATGTTGTGGGAAGTGGACTTTACCGTCGGCGGGATCACTTATGTGAGTGCGGCGGCGCAGGAGTTGTTTGGCTATCCGGTAGAGCAGTGGCTGGGCGATCCAGCGGTATGGGGATTGCGCGTTGCCGAGGCGGAGCGGGTGCGGGTAGATGCGTTTTATAGTCTGATCGGCGGGAGTGCAGGGCAAGACTTCGCGATTGAATTTTTAGCAAGGAATGCCGAGGGACGGGAATTCCAGGTTCGCGAGAGTGTCAGGGTGGAGAGGGATGAGCAGGGTAAGGCGGTAAAGCTCTACGGGTTTACTACGAATATTGGCGAGCGGCGGGAGCTTGAAGAGCAGCAGTTGGTTGCGCACAAGAGCGAGGCGCTGCAGCGGCTGAGCGCGAAGCTGGCGCACGACCTGAACAATCTGTTGATGATCGTGGCCGGGTACGGTGAAGAGTTGAAGAACTCGCTGCCGGCGGACAACCCGCTGCATCAGGATATGGGCGAGATCCTGGGTGCGACGCAACGGCTGTATTCGCTGACGACGCAGATGCAGGCGTACACGCGGCGACCGGTGACAGCGGCGAAGATTACGAGTATCGCGGCGCTGGTGGCGCAGGCGAGGCCGAAACTTGAGAAGGCTTTGGGCGAGGTGAAGCTCGAGGTGGAAGTGGCGGAGAGATTGTCGAAGGCGAAGGTAGATGGCGCGCAGATCGAAGAGGCGCTGCTGTGTCTGGCGCGGCATGCGGCACTGGAGATGGGCGGCACGGGGAGTTTGCGGATTGGAGCCGGGAATGTTTTGCGGGGAGAAGAAATTGGTATTGATGGCGGCTTGAAGGCCGGGGCTTATGTGCGGCTGACGCTCGAGCAATCTGGCTCGCCGATGAGCGGCGAGGCGCAAGAGCGGATGCTGGAACCGTGGTTATACACGGATGAGCATGTGCGCGAGATCAAAATGGGTTTGAATGCGGCTTATCAGATTTTGCGGCAGAGCCACGGCGATTTGAGTGTCGAAGTGGAAGAGGGCAAGGGGACCTGTTTTCGTTTGTACTTGCCGATGGTGAGCCAGGCTGAGCTGGAGGCGGAGCGGGCGCTGGCTACCGCGCAGGTGGTGGCTACGCCGGTGATTGCGCAGGTGCCTGGCGAGCCGGAGACGACGCTGGAGACGATTTTGGTGGTGGAGGACGAGGGCGGGATCCGGGCGCTGGTGAGGAAGATTTTGAAGCGGCAGGGTTATCACGTGCTGGAGGCGTCGCATGGCGCGGAGGCGTTGCAGGTGCTGGCCGATGCGGGTGGCAAGGTGGATTTGCTGCTGACGGATGTGATGATGCCCGGGATGAACGGGGTGGAGTTGAGTTACAAGGCGCTGGAGGCCAAGGCGGATCTGAAGGTGTTGTTTGTGTCGGGATACACGGACGAGAGTTTGCTGGAAGCGGGGCAGTTTCCGGCAGGCACGGCGTTTTTGCAGAAGCCGTTTACGCTGGGGAGTTTGCTGGGTAAGGTGCGGGAAGTGCTGGACGGAACGGCTTCGCGGCACGCGGCCAGTTAGGGGCGAGCAAGCGCGACGGCGCGGGAACGCTGTGATCAAACAGGACGAACATCGGTACTCGAAGCTGGTGCAGATGAGGGAATCGGAGCCTCAAGGCTACGGAACCTTTCCTTGATCTCCCGGCATGCGAATGTCATTCAACATCCAAGCGCCGCCGGCCTTGGCGGGGACACTTTCCACGGTTGGGGATTGTGACCAGTCCAGTGATGGCATGGTTGGATTCTCC
>JBKJSR010000484.1:0-4568 GCA_046594355.1 Bryobacter sp. | reverse complement strand
CCTGAGTGGTGTTGTGCGCAACCGATTTCACTCCGGCGCGGGCAGCTTTTACCCAAAACATTTCAGACCGCAATAGTTCTGAGCGAAAGCCGTTGGCGTGCGCTTCAAACGAGATGGGAATACTGTTGGCGGTGATGCCATTTACATTGCCGTAGACGCCAGTGAAAATGCTGGCGTGTCCGGGTGCCGTGAGGGACGGGAACGCAGCCTGCATCGGCGCATAGATGCCTTCGCCGGCGAGCCGCTTGATGGTCTTGAGTTCTGCGGCGGCCGGATCTTCAGAGAATGCCTGATAGCCCATGCCATCGAGACTGATCAGAAAAACGCGTCCCTTCTGCTGTGCCGCGAGCGGCAGAAGTGTGAGCAGACAGAGCAGAAGGGGACGCATGGATTAGCCTTTGACGACGATGTTGACCATTTTTCCGGGCAGCGCGATCACCTTGACGATTTCTCTGCCAGCGATGAAACCCGAGACTTTCTCGTCGGCGATAGCGGCAGCTTCCAGAACTTCTTTCGTGGAGCCGGTAGGGACTATGATCTTGCCCCGCAGCTTGCCATTGACCTGAACCGGAACCTCGACTTCGTCTTCGATGAGATAGCTTTCGTTGACCGTGGGCCAGGCGTGGCGGAAAACGGGCGCAGCTTCACCGATTTCTTCCCAGAGCTCTTCGGCGATGAAGGGCGTAAAGGGTTCGAGCATGAGGATCAGCGACTTCAGAATTTCGGGAAGAGCCGCTGCGGTGAGGCCTTCTTCGCAGGCGTAGAGCTCGTTGGTGAGTTCCATGAGCGCGGCGATGCAGGTGTTGAAGTGCCAACGCTGTTCAAAGTCGAGCGTGATTTTGGCAATGGTCTGGTGGAGCTTGCGCAAGGCTCGTTTGTCGGCGGCGCTGAAGGCACCGACGGGGTCGTGGAGGCGATCGACATTCCGGGTGACAAAGCGATAGACGCGGCCGAGGAAGCGGTATTGGCCTTCAACGCCGGACTGTTGCCAGTCCATGTCTTTGTCGGGAGGCGCGGCGAAAAGAACGTAGAGGCGGCAGGTGTCGGCACCGAATTCGGCGATGAGTACTTCGGGATCGACGATGTTGCCCAGGCTCTTCGACATCTTGGCTCCATCCTTGAGGACCATGCCTTGCGTGAAGAGTTTTTTGGCCGGCTCGGAGTTCTCAATCAAGCCGAGGTCGTGCATGACTTTGGTCCAGAAGCGCGAGTAGATCAAGTGGAGGATGGCGTGTTCGACGCCGCCAATGTACTGGTCGATCGGAAACCACTGGGCGATCACTTTGGGGTCGAAGGGTGCCGTGCTGTTCTTCGGATCGCAGTAGCGGTAGAAGTACCAGGAGGAGTCGACAAAGGTGTCCATAGTGTCGGTTTCGCGGCGTGCGAGGGCACCACATTTGGGACAATTCGTCTTCCAGAAACTTTCGTGGCGGGCCAGAGGGGATTCGCCGACACCGGTGATCTCGACGTCGAGAGGCAGCAGCACGGGAAGGTCTTCGTCCTTCACGGGCTGAATGCCGCAAGTGGTGCAGTGAATGATCGGGATGGGCGTGCCCCAGTAACGCTGGCGGGAGACACCCCAGTCTTTGAGGCGGTAAGTGATCGCGCCTGTGCCAAAGCCCTGGGCCGCTGCATGGGCAGTCATCTTCTTGCGCGCTTCCGCAGTTGGAAGCCCAGAAAATTCGCCCGAATTGACACTGATGCCGTAGTCGCCAAAGGCAGCTTTGACCGGCTCATCAAGGACGCCATCTACAGGCTTTACGACCGGGACAATAGGGATGCCGTACTTGGTACAGAATTCGAAATCGCGCTCGTCATGCGCGGGGACGGCCATGATGGCACCTGTGCCATAACCCATGAGAACAAAATTGCCGATCCAGATTTGCGTCTTGGCACCGTTGTAGGGATTGATGGCGAAGCGGCCGGTGGGGAAGCCGTCTTTGTTGAGACTGGTTGGGTCTTTGCGGTCCTGATCGTCGACCATCGCCTTGAGTTGAGCCTGGCCCGTTTTGCCTACGAGTTCACCGGCCATGGGATGTTCGGGAGCGAGAATCAGGCAGGTGGCACCGTAGATCGTATCGACTCGTGTGGTGAAGACGCGAATCTTTTCCGGAGAAGCTTCGAGAGTGAAATCTACTTCAGCGCCTTCACTCTTGCCGATCCAGTTGCGCTGCATGATGAGCACGCGTTCGGGCCAGCCTTCCTCCAGATTCTTTATGTCGGCGAGCAGTTCTTCGGCATAGGCGGTAGTTCGCAGAAACCACTGTTCGAGGCTGCGCTGTTCGACGGCAGTTTCTTCGTGACGCCAGCAGCAGCCGTTGACGACTTGCTCGTTGGCGAGTACGGTTGCGCATTCGGAACACCAGTTGACGAGCGACTTTTTCTGATAGGCGAGTCCGCGCTCGAACATGCGCAGGAAGAACCATTGATTCCATCGATAGTACTCAGGCTCGCAGGTGGCGATTTCACGATCCCAATCGAGAGAAAAGCCGAGGCGCTTCAGGCCTTTTTTCATTTGCGAAATGTTTTGGAGGGTCCACTCGCGGGGTTGACGACCGAATTTGAGGGCTGCATTTTCGGCAGGCAGGCCGAAGGCATCCCAACCCATGGGATGGAGCACGTCGTAACCGCGCATGCGCATAAAGCGGGCTAGCGCGTCGCCGATGGAGTAATTGCGCGCATGCCCCATGTGGAGCCGCCCACTCGGATAGGGCAACATCTCGAGCACGTAATACTTTTTAGTCGGGTTCTCGGGAGTCTTGTAGAGAGTGGGATCCTGTTCCCAACGGGCATGCCACTTCTCTTCGATTTCTTGGTGTAGATATTGCTTTTCGGGCATTGTGGAGGGTAAACCTCCAATGTAACGCGCCTAGCGATAGTAGTTCTTGAGCCAGACGTGACGGCGCATGATTGCCAGTTCTTCCGGCGTCAAAAGACCGAGAGCACTAACTGCACAATTGGATTCGACGGTGGAGTTGCGGCGCATGCCGGGGATCACGGTTGAGACGGCAGGATGCGTGAGGCAGAAGCGGAGGCAGCGCTGGGCAAGTGTACCGGCCATACTCGCCGTAGCCTGCTCGAGTTCGGCAACTCTCGCCACGACATCGGTGAGCCGCCCGTCGCGGAAATACCAGGCGCGGAAGTCTTCGGCTTCAAATTCGGTGTCGGCGCGGAGCGTGCCAGTGAGAGCGCCTTCGTCGAGAGGGACGCGCGCGAGCACGCCAACGCCGTGTTCTTCGCAGGCCGGAAAGAGCCAGCGCTCGGGGGATTGTTCGAACACGTTGTAGATGACCTGCACGGTGTCGATGAGGCCGCTTTGCACCGCATCGAGAGCAGACTCAGGCTGGTGGTCGTTGAGCGAGAGGCCGAAGAACCTGATTTTGCCGGAAGCCTTGAGATCTTCCACCGAGCGGCGCCATTCGTCCTGTAAGAACCAGATGGGATTCCAGACATGGAACTGCTGCAGGTCGATCTGCTCCACGCCGAGATTCTTGAGGCTTGTCTCGGTAGAATCCATCACGTACTGCGCGGGGAAAACATCTTCAATGCCGACGCCGGGCTTGGCAGGCCAGATACGATTCTTTGGCGGGACCTTGGTGGCGACCCAGACTTTCTTGCCCGCGTCACGGACGACCTGCCCAACCAGCGTCTCGCTGTGGCCTTCGTTATAGGCGAGGGCGGTGTCGATGAAGTTGAGGCCGAGTTCAATTGCCCGCCGCAATGCGACAAGGCTGCTGGCGTCGTCGCCCCCGAGCCACTGTTTGCCCCCGATGCCCCAGGCTCCATAGCCGATTTCACTCACTTCAATTCCGGTTCGTCCAAGCTTGCGATAGTTCACCCTCAAATTTTCCCATGTATGCTGAGGGCATGAGGCGAATTTTCCTCAGCATTTTTCTTTTCGCAGTGGCGCTGCTGGCCGCGCAGAACTATCGGCTTTACCTCAAGGAGGGTGGTCATCACCTGGTCCGCGAGCACAAAGTCGACGGCGACCGTGTCCGTTATTATTCCATCGAGCGGGGGGATTGGGAAGAAATTCCACTGGAGATGGTGGATCTGAAAAAGACGAATGGCGAGTTGTCAACGCGCAATGAGTCCGCGAAGAGTGAGCGGGACATGATTGCGGCTGAGGTCGCGATGGAACGGGAGATGCGACGTATTGTGGCGAGCGTTCCCGAGGAGCCAGGCTTATTCCGGCTGAACGGCGCCGGAAAGATTGTCGTGCTGAAGATGGCCGAATCGACAATCGTCACGGACAAGAAACGGCAAGCATTGAAGGTACTTTCGCCGATTCCGATCTTCGCGGGCAAGAGCACGGTTGAGCTATCGGGAGAGAAGTCGGCAACCATATATTCGGAGCGGCGGCCGGAATTCTACCTGCGTCTTTCCAAAACCCAGCAGTTTGCGCTGGTGCGGCTAACTTCCAAGAAGGGTGCGCGAATCGTTGAAGTGGTGCAGACGATTCCCGTGAGCAACGAAAAAATAGAGGAGCGGAAAGAGCTGGAAATTTTCCGCCAACAACTGGAAGAGGGTCTCTACAAACTTTGGCCGCAAGCGGATCTGGCCGCCGG
>JBKJSR010000477.1:0-16325 GCA_046594355.1 Bryobacter sp. | reverse complement strand
ACTGCGGGGCATGGGCGTGGGCCTGATGATCGACGACTTCGGCACCGGCTATTCTTCTCTGAGTTATCTGCACAAGTTACCCTTCGACACTCTAAAGATCGACCGTTCGTTTATCAGAGCAATGGGTGAAGACCATGCGGCATTTGAAATTGTCAGGGCCATCATCTTGCTGGCCGGGAGCCTGGGACTTCACGTAGTGGCAGAGGGGATCGAGACGCGCTTGCAGGCAGAGGAATTGCACAAGCTTGGCTGTGAATTCGGACAGGGCTACCTGTTTGCTCCGCCGCTTACGCTGGCGGCGGCACAACGCATGCTAACGGCACAATCGGCGCGTCTTCTCGCTAGCGGAATCTAAGCTTTGCAGGGTGCGTTTTTTAGAGCGGCTACACGAGAACAGTCGGCATTCGCTTCGCGGCGGCAAGGTGAATCCAGCAACACTTCGATGCGCTCGGCCAGCCGCTGATACCCGGCGATCTTGCGTTTGAGCTCTTCCAGCTTGCGCTCCGCGAGTTTGCAAGTCTCCGCACAAGTGGCAACGCCGGATTCGAGCGAGGCGGCAAGTTTTCTGGCTTCCGCAAGGCTGAAGCCAAAACTCTGACATTGCTTCAGAAATTAAATCCGTTCCACATGCTTCGCTGTGTACTGGCGGTAGCCGGTCTGCGGCTTTCGAGGCTGCGCGAGACGCCCCTCCCGCTCATAGAAACGAACCGTTTCCACCCCGACATGGGCCAATCGCGCAGTTTCGGAAATCGTCATGTTTTGATTTTGATTAGTTTTTGCCGCTCTTGCAGCAGGAACAATTGCAGTTGGGGTCGCCACAGGGGCAGATGGTGCAGCATGTGCAGCCGCGTTGGGTGTTGTTTCTCATGAATTCAGCGTAAATGCCGTACTTGTCTACGGAGTCAAGCAGAATTTTTTTGTCTTGCAAAGTGGCGGAAGAAAAGTTTAGCCAGTTCCACAGTCCAAAGCACGCTGCTTGCAGCCAGCGTGCATCGGAACCAGTCCAAAGGCGCAAGGCTCACCGTTCCAAATGCCGCCTGCAAGAAGGGGGTATAGATGATCAGGAAATGCAATGCGAGCGAGAGCGAGACAGCTCCCCAAAGCCACAGGTTTGAGAAAAGTCCAGTAAATGCGCTAGAAACTGCCGATCTGCAATTGAATGCGTTGAACAGTTGAAACAGCATGAGGGTAGTAAAGGCCATGGTGCGCCCGTAAGTAATACTTCCATTCCCCTCAATCCAGCCGCCCGGCAGTGAAGCGTCAAAAATCGCTAAGGTGCCGATCGCCATTACAAGCCCTACAAGCCCAATCATCAGCCGCATACGCTTTGTGGTCACACCCTCGCTGCGAGGACGCGGCGGTCTGGTCATGAGATCCGGCGCAGCGGGGTCCAAGCCCAGCGCCAGGGCGGGCGGGCCATCGGTTACAAGGTTGAGCCATAAAATCTGTGTAGCCAGTAAGGGCAGCACAACTGCACCTTCGCCGCCCAATCCCAGCGGTTTGGCGAGCACAACACCAAAGAAAACCGTCAGCACTTCACCGGCATTGGACGACAGCAGGAACCTGAGAAAATTGCGGATATTTTCGAAGACCGATCTTCCTTCTTCCACTGCAGCGATGATGGTCGCGAAGTTGTCGTCGGTCAATATCAGATCCGCCGCTTCTTTGGCTACATCTGTGCCAGTCCCCATGGCGACACCGATGTCCGCCGCTTTGAGTGCGGGCGCATCATTGACTCCGTCTCCGGTCATGGCCACGGTCTCACCTTGGCTCTGTAGCACTTTCATTAGGCGCAGTTTGTGCTGTGGATTGACGCGGGCGAAGATCGAGATTTCCTTCAGAGCCGTTGCCAGTTCTTGATCCGGCATGGCATCGAGTTGCACGCCTTCAATGACTCGGTCGTTGTCGGTGATTCCCACTTCGCGGCCGATGGCAAGCCCTGTCGCGGGATGGTCTCCCGTAATCAAAATCGTCCGCATCCCGGCGAGCCTGGCTTTCTCGACGGCGGGGCGCGCCTCGGGACGCGGCGGATCCGTCATTCCAAGGATGCCCAAAAAGACAAGCTTGCTTTCCACTACATCGCTGTCTTGTGCCTTCATCGCGGCGAATTCGCTTTGCTCCATGGATCGAAACGCAATACCAAGCGTGCGCAGGGCTTCCGATGCCAAATCTTCGTTATTCTTGAGAATCGCAGCTCGCCGTTCGGGATCGAGTGGTTGAATCTTCTCGCCGACCTGCTCGAAGTCGCATCGATCGAGAAGCACGCCAGCCGCCCCCTTGATGAAAACGAAGCGAGCTTCCGGGGAATCTGCCTTCTGATTCAAGGTGCTCATCCGCTTGCGATCCGATGAAAACGGAAATTCCTCGAGTCGCGGAAGGCTGGTTCGTACGGAGTCCAGATCGAGCTTGGCTTTTTTCGCGGCAACGAGTAGCGCCGCTTCCGTCGGGTCTCCCAAAATAGTCCAGACCCCATCCTTCTCGGTGAGAATCGCATTGTTGGCCAACACTGCCGCTTGCAAAAGCTGAACCGCTTCGGCCAGCCGGTCCGCTGGTACTGGATTGCCATCTTCGCTTTGCAGCGCGCCTTCCGGGTTGTAGCCTGTACCGGTGAGTGTGGACCTGCCGCTTGCCGTGGTGAGCAGCCTCACGGTCATCTCGTTAAGGGTGAGAGTGCCAGTCTTGTCGGAGGCGATCAGGGTAGCCGATCCAAGCGTTTCCACCGCAGGCAGCTTGCGTACGATGGCTCCCCGTGCCGCCATACGCTGCACTCCCATGGCGAGCACTACCGTCACGATGGCAGCCAGACCCTCGGGGGCGGCGGCAACCGCGAGCGCTACCCCGAACATCAAGATATGCACCAGGCCGCTGGCGTCGCGGACACCGTTCAACAAAACCAGCGTTGCGATTACAACCGCTGCGATGACAACTACGGCCACGCCGAGTTGCTTGCCGGTCTGATCCAGTTCTTTCTGTAGCGGCGTCGCGGGCGACTCGGTCTTACCCAGCAGTTCCGCAATCCTGCCCATCTCGGTCAGCATCCCGGTAGAAGTGACGATAGCCCTTGCATGTCCATGTACTGCGGTTGTGCCGGCAAAAACCATGTTGACGCGGTCGCCAAGTGGTGCCGTATCCGCAACCGCTTGTAGTTTCTTAGCAACGGGCATGCTCTCGCCGGTGAGCGATGCCTCCTGCGTTCTGAGTTGCACCACTTCGATGAGTCTTGCGTCGGCGGAAATCGTATCCCCTTCCTCGATCACGAGAAGGTCGCCGGGCACCATATCGTGTGTGTCGATACGGCGTTGCTCGCCGTCGCGCACGACAGATGCTTCTGGCGCGGCCATCGCTCTGAGTGCGGCAATCGCATGCTCTGCCCGTTCTTCCTGAACAAACCCTAAAATCGCGTTCAGCAGGACGATCGCGATAATCACCAATGCCTCGTAAGGCAAGTTCGTGTTACGTTCTAAAATCCAGACCGCCAGCGAGATGATCGCCGCCGCCAACAGCAGTAAAACTAGAGCGTTTTTAAAATGGGCCAGAAAGCGCTTCCAGGGCGCTTGTGCCTGCCCGGCCTTCAGTTGATTTGGTCCGTATTTCGCCAGACGGGATGCAGCTTCCCCGGCACTAAGGCCAGTCCGCATATCGGTGCCTAACGATGCGGCGACTTCTTCTACAGGCATGGCGGTATTTAGACTGGGTGACACTCGGTTTCTTTCTCCGAACTCGGGTTTCACCCAATAGTACGGTTCTCCCCAACACTAACAGTCCCCGCCTATGAACAGGAGCGCGAAAATACGCGTATGCGAGTCAAAGAGCTATGTTGCGGCCGTCCTCTCCGCCCCTTGCTGGCCTCGTGGCGTCCGCTACGATCGAAGCGGGACCAAGCTATGCACAGCGAATACATCGAACAGCGCAACGGGGGCTACTACGTGGCGGAACGCGCATTTCGCTAGACTCGGTCGTGTGCGCCTTCAATCGTCTGGTGGCCTGGTTGCACGAACAACGGCGTCAAGACCCGAGCTTTGAACAACTCTTGGCCAACAGAGGAGGAGTATGGCCTCGGGATCGAGGCGGGGACGATTGTGGTGATCTCTTCTAAATACAGAATTGCCGTCTTGCGCCAGGAATCGTCTCGTATCTCGATTCGTGGGTAATAGAGAGCTTTTGTGAATGCCAATTGAACGGCCTCCGACGCGAGACTATCGCAATGATCCAGCAGAGCGCCGAAACATTCCATTCCTAACTAAGCCACTCGCCGAGTCGGCGACTTGATTCGGAAATCCACTTCGAGACCGGCGTCGGTGAGCATGTTGACCAACGTGTCGAGAGAAAACCGGCTGATCTTGCCGCGCGTCAGATCGGAGACCCTGGGCTGACTCACCTTCAGGCGCTTGGCGGCGTCGGCTTGGGTCAAGCCTTCCTTCTCGATGAATTTGCGTAGGGCGGTCATCATCTGGGACCGGAGCCGCAGGTTGCGGGATTCGGCGGGCGAGAAACCGAGGTCAGTGAAAACGTCGCCGCTGCCCATGGTGATCGTCGTGTCAATCGTGGTCTTCATGGCCTTCTCTTTCATATCGATTTCCGCGCCTCCATCAACGCAGAGTAGCGTCTCCTTCCCAAGTCGAGATCGGCTTTACGGGTCGCCTGGGTCTTCTTGACGAAGCAATGGAGCACGTAGACGGCTTCCTCGTATCGGGCAACGTAGAACACACGGTACTCGTTGTCGCCGTGAACGCGGATCTCCATCACGCCCGAGCCAACATCCGGCATCGGCTTAAAATCCTCAGGCACTTCGCCTCGCTGAACCAGGTCCAATTGGTAGCCCGCGTCCGAACGAATGTCAGCCGGGGCCGCTTGCAACCGGGTCCTACTGTCACCCATCCAGGCGATTGGCTTCCGACTCGACACTTTCTGATTATACAAGAGTGGATATATTTGTCGAGGTCAATAATCAGGGGGCTGCAAGGACCTCCATGGACGTCTCTGCCATCGGAACCGGTCGTAGAAGAAGTCCAAAGACGACTTCGGTTGCTCGTTCGGCTTTCCCACCCGCATGGGGCGGCGGTTTCGCGGCGATGATCCTGGATAGTGGAACATAAAGGAACGGCGGATGAGGACAGGGGTTTTCAAAGACATCTTCAACGGACTCAGCCGCTTGCACTGGCGGAAGCCTGCGCTTCCGCATCCGCCATTTGGCGGATGGCCGATAGGAAGAACCGCGCCGCGCGACGCGTGGGAAAGAATCACAAGCGATCACAACCGGTTCAGCGATCTTTGCCCGCGACGCAGAAATCCGTTGAACCTCACGCGACAGCCGTATTTTGGGAGCAATCGCGATGTCCGGCTACAAGCAAAAAGGCTCGAAGAACTGGTGGTACAAGTTCACCTGGCACGGACGCCAAATCCGCGAGGGCACCAAGCAGCCGAACAAACGCATCGCCGAGCAGATTGAAGCAGCGCACAAGGCTGGATTGGCGAAAGCCGAAGTTGGCATTCGAGAGAAGAAGCCGGTGCCGACGTTGCGCAAGTTCATCGACAACGATTTCACTCCGTTCGTTGAGTCGCCCTTTGCCAGCAAGGCCAAGACCCTCGAATACTACCGGATCGGCCTGAAGAACCTGCGGGAGTTCGAGCCGCTGGCGAATTCGCTGCTCCACGCGATCACCGGCGACAAGATCGCCGCGTTCATGGCCAAGCGCCGTCAAGTCGGATTTGCCATTGCCAGCATTAACCGGCACCTCGAAGTCTTGCGGCGGATGCTAAAGCTCGCTGTCGAATGGGGTTGCGTCCTCAGCGTCGAGGAAGAACAGCGCTACTTGGCCGCTGCGTCGGCGCAGAGCTTCCTGCTACGCGACGTCACCACGATTCTGCTCGATTGCTCCCTACGACCCGAGGAATGCTTCCGGATGCGCTGGGGGGATGTCCGCGACGGCGCGCTACACATCCTCTTTGGCAAGACGGAGAACGCCCGCCGCACGATCCCGATGACGCAACGAGTGGCCGCGCAGCTCGACATGCGGCAAACGGACGCGACGTCCGAATGGGTATTCCCTGCACCGACCACCACGGGCCACATTGAGAAGTCCACGTTGAAGCAGCAGCATAAGAAAGCTCTCGTTGCCGCCAAGGTGGAACCGTTCACGCTCTACACCTTCCGCCACACCTGCCTGACACGCTGGGCCGCGTTCATGGACCCGTACACACTCGCCTATCTGGCCGGCCATAGCGACTTCTTCCTCACGCGCCGCTACGTCCATCCACAGACCGACACCATTAAAGCCGCCATCGAAAGAGCAAGGGGTGGGCATAGAATCGGACACACCACAAACAAAAACAGCCGGGAGCACCAAGCCCTCGGCCGCGAAAAATACAAATGATTGCAAAGAGATAAATGGTCGGGGCGAGAGGATTCGAACCTCCGACCTCCTGGTCCCGAACCAGGCGCTCTACCAGGCTGAGCCACGCCCCGACAGTACAGCTACAATCAGTCTGAAGTATAACAGGTCAGGCCATCATTATGATTTTTGCCCGAATCCTCCTTCCGCTCCACTTCTCATTGCTAGCCCTCGCAGCCGACTACCAGCTTTGCTTCCTCAACGACGGCCCGAATGCCGGCAAGCTCGAACCAGAGCGAGCTAAACAATTGCAAGCCGCCCACAGGCAACACATCAAGGAGATGTGGAAGACCGGAGCGCTCGAAAGTGCCGGCCCAATTTCGGGTTTGCCAGGATCGCGGGGAATTTTCCTCTTCCAGTCTTCAACGGCGGAAGCAGCCCGGCTAGTTTCCTTAGACCCCAAGGTCATGGCCGGAGATTTCAAGATCGATTGCCAGACATGGAAAGGGCCGGAAGGCGTCGGCAAAAGCTACCGCAAGGCCTACGGGAAACCAGGCTTCAAGGAGACCTATGTGCACAGGGTTGGCCTGCTCATGAAAAAGGTCACTCCCGGGGATTCCCTCGGCGGAGTCCTCGTGGCTGGACCCATGACGGGTAGAGACTACGGCTACTTTGCGCTTCTCGAAACCGATGACCTCGAAAAAGTGAAAAAGCAATTTCCCGCCTCACGTGCCTTCCTCTGGTTTCATGACGCCCAGGTTTGGGACGGCGTATGCTGAAGGATTGGTAACCGACTATATCGTTGTAGGTGGAGGCGCGGCCGGCAGTGTTGTCGCCGCCCGGCTCAGTGAGCTTCGACAGTTGAACGTGCTTCTGCTCGAGGCCGGGCCGCTCGATCCCGGTCCAGACGCGCGAATCCCGCTTCTCTGGAGGCGTCTCCTCAATGGGCCGCTCGACTGGGGCTTCCAAACAGAAGAAGAGCCCTACCTCGAACAACAGCGTCTGGCTTACCCGCGCGGCAAGGTCCTGGGTGGCTCGACAGCGATCTATGCCGGTATCTATTCGCGCGGAGACCGCGACGACTACGATGCCTGGCGCGAACTCGGCAACGCCGGCTGGGGCTGGGATTACGTGTCACCGTATTTTGAAAAGAGCTTGAAATGCGGCTTGCCGGTAGAGCCTCTGCGTTTCCTGCATCCCTTCACGCAAACTTTCCTGAAGCATGGGGCAGAGGACGGAGCGCGCCCCGTGCAAGTGATGCACCGCAGAGGCGGCAAGCCCACTGCCGCCGATACATTCCTCTCGAATCCAATTAAGGCAAACCCAAATCTGACGGTACTGGGCGGCACTAATGTCGTGCGCGTCTTGCTCGAAGATGGCCGCGCTCGCGGCGTCGAGGTGATTCGCGATGGCAAACTCGAAATCTTTCGCGCCAAGTTTGAGGTCATTCTGTGTGCGGGTGCAATCCAGACGCCTGCGATTCTCATGCGCAGTGGCATCGGCCCTGCCGCGCATCTTGAAGGCCTGGGCATTCCCGTCTCGCTCGATTTGCCGGGGGTAGGCGAGAACCTGCAGGACCATGTCCGCTGCGGCCTCGAATTTTCACTCGACTCGCCCCCGCAACTCCAAACGGTTCCAGGCCTGCTCGACCAGCTCCGCTACAAGCTGAACGGCACCGGTCCGCTGAGTTCGCCGGTAGTCGAAGCACAGGCATCGTTCAAAAGCTTTGCGGAAGCGCCCGCCCCCGACCTGCAGTTGAACTTCGTTCCGCGCCGTTCGGGGGGTAATGGTTTTACGATTTGGACAACTCTACTGCGGCCCCTCAGCCGCGGCTATCTTCGCTTGCGCAGTGCCGATCCCGATGAAGGCCCGACCATCCGTCTGAACGTGCTCGAAGAACCGGAAGACCGGCGCACCCTCGACCGTGGCCTGGCTCGGGCAAGAGCGATTGGCGAAAAGATGGGCCGCCCCGAGCCCAAGCGACACTACGACGTGATGTGGCACGCCTGCGGCACTTGCCGCATGGGAAGCGACTCGATGGCCGTCGTGGATAGAGATCTGAAGGTCCATTATGTGGACGGGCTGCGCGTTGTGGACGCAAGCGTATTCCCGCTGATCCCCAGCGGAAATACAGCGGCCCCCACACTCATGTTGGCGGAGCGGGGGGCCGATCTGATTCGCTGCTAGCCTCGCGGCTATTCGGCTACTACAGGATTGTGGAGTTGGCCCAGGCCTTCCACTTCAACGATGCAATGATCGCCGGCTTTGAGCAGCACCGGCGGCTTGCGCGCAAAGCCCACTCCCGGCGGCGTACCCGTCGACACAACATCCCCGGGCTCAAGCGTAAACACCTTCGAGAGAAATTCGAGCAACTGCGGAATGTTGAAAATCAGTTCCTTGGTGGAGCTGTTCTGCATCACTTGCCCGTTCAGCGTGAGCTTGACGTTGAGGTTGTGCGGATCTGGGACCTCATCCGCCGTAACAATATACGGACCCATCGGCGCAAAGGTATCGAAGGTCTTGCCCATCAGCCACTGCGTGGTTCCCTTGAGCTGTATGTCGCGGGCGCTCACGTCGTTTACGTTGGTGTAGCCAAAGATGTAATCGCGCCAGTTTTCGCCCTGGATATGCTTGCCCGTCTTGCCGATAACAAAAGCGAATTCCGCCTCGTAGTCGGGCTGCTCGCTCATCTTGGGCAGCACGATGTTGTCGCCATTCCCGATCACCGCGTTCGGAAACTTGTTGAAGACGGTCGGGATCTCGGGAATCGCCATACCCGATTCAATGGCGTGGTCGCGGTAATTCAATCCAATGCAGATCAACTTTGGCGGCCGGTGAATCGGGGCGAGGATACGAACGGAACTGAGTGCAACCCTCGCGCTCGCCTGTGCAGCAAAGTCTTTCACCTTGGCCAGCGAACTCGCGCCACCCTGAATAATGGAATAAAGGCAGGAAAATCCCGCCCCTGCCAGAGGAATAATTTCCGAGTCGCCGGCGGCAAGTACGCCCGCTTCGGGAGGACCGCCAACGCGCTCGAACATGAGAAGTTTCATATTCGATGAGGCTATCACGCAGCGCTCTATCGCTTCATTAAAAAATTCCTCTAACTATTCTCACAGGGGGGCTTATTTTCCACGCCGGGAATGATTAGAATACAGCTTTAAGCAACCAAAACGCCGCTAAGAGCGTGTGGCACTTTTAATTGATACAAAATTTAGGGGAGTAGTTCGATGCTGTTAGCTCGGCCGAACGCTATTTGCGCGTGTCTATTTGCATGGCTGCAATTTCAGGTCCCTCTCTCGGGACAGGCATTCCTCGCAGGTGGAAAAGCTCCGCGCCTATTTGGAACCGACATGGCAATACTCGAGGCTGGCGAGCCCCGGCAGGATTTGCCATGCAAAGTAGAAGACACAAAACCGGTACTGGGCTTCGATCTAAAATTCCACGCTGGCTTTGAAGTCTCCGTGCCGATGCGGGAACTCGCCGGATCGGAAAACCTCCTCACTATCGTGTTCCGCGTGCGCCCCGAGGGAAAGGCCGACGGAGACCGCTATTTCATTCAGCGCGTTCGGGTGCCGGAGTTGGATGAAGACGCCAAAGGCGAAGCCTTCCTCCAGGGAGGATTCGATATTGGCGAGGGAAAGTATCAGGTGGAATGGCTGATGCGGGATCGCGCCGAGCGCGTCTGCTCCAACACCTGGAAGGTAGAGGCAACCCTCCCAGCCAAAGACAAACTGATCGAGATGAATGAACCGGCCGATACCGTTCATCCAAGCGAACACGAACAGTTTCAGGAAGAACCTCCAGTGGCCCGCTCCACTACCGAAACGCCACTCAATGTGAAAGTTCTAATCAATTTCGCGCCGCAACGCGCAAGATCGGCAACCTTGCAGCCTGTGGACACGTCGGCACTGGTGAGCATATTGCGCACGATCAGTCGCGATCCCCGCATTGGCAGATTTTCTCTCGTCGCCTTCAACATGCAGGACCAAAAGATTTTATACAAGCAGGAAAACGCCGACCGCATCGACTTCCCGAAGATCGGCGAGGCCTTGCGTGACTTGAAACTCGGCACGGTAGACCTCAAAAAGCTGCAAGTGAAAAACTCGGAAACCGATTTCTTGAGCGACCTTCTTCAGAAAGAAGTAGTGGCTGGCGAGCTTCCCGACGCCCTCATTTTTGCCGGGCCAAAGGTGCTGCTCGACCAGAACGTCCCGCAAGAAACGTTGCGCACTGTAGGTAGCTTGGATTACCCTGTGTTTTACCTGAATTACAACTTGTATCCGCAGCAGATCCCCTGGCGTGATTCAATCGGTCATGCCGTCAGGCACTTTCGCGGTGTGGAATACACGATCTCCCGGCCTCGGGATCTGTGGTTTGCCGTGAGCGAGATGGTGAATAAAATTGGCAAGGTAAAACAAACGAAAAAAGTGGGAGCGGCGATAGCACAATGAGAACGATTCTGGTAATTCTGGTGGCGGCAACGGTAACGTTTGCCCAAAAGCCGGAGTTTCACCCCAACCAGTTGGCGCCCTTTGTGCCGAGCCCCTACCAGATCGTAAGCAAAATGCTGGAGCTAGCCAAAATCAAGCCCGGCGAAAAAGTGTACGACCTCGGCAGTGGCGACGGCCGCGTAGTGATTTTCGCCGCACAGAAATATGACGCCAAAGCGGTTGGAATTGAACTTTCTCCCCGGCTTGTCAAATCCAGTCAGGAAGAAATCAAACGCCTCGGCCTCACCGATCGGGCCAGCATTGTTCACGGCGATGTTTTCGACGCAGACCTAGGCGATGCCGATGTCGTGATTCTCTACCTGATGCGCGACAGTAACAATACTCTTAAGCCAAAGCTTGAAAAAGCGCTCAAGCCCGGAGCTCGCGTGATATCTCACGATTACGAGATCGAAGGCTGGAAACCGCAGCACGAAGAGCGGGTCGACGCCTACCGCCGCAGCCATAAAATTTACGTCTACCGGATGCCGCCACAGAAGTAGCTGTAACCTGTAGGGATGTCCGAGTTTGACGTCGTTGGCATCGGGTTGAACGCCACCGACACCCTAATCATCGTTCCCCACTTCCCTCCCTACGCCGGCAAGGGACCCTTCAATCAGGAAATCTTGAGCCCTGGCGGCCAGGTTGCCAGCGCCATGGTCACATGCGCCAAGCTGGGATTGCGCACCAGGTACATTGGCACGATTGGGGATGACGAACGCGGTCGCGTCCAACTGGACAGTCTGCTCGGCTCAGGCATCAATCTCGACCATGTGCAGCAGCGCAAAGGCTGTCCCAATCAGAGCGCCTACATCATCATCGATCAGTCCACCGGAGAGCGAACGGTTTTTTGGCAGCGCCCCGATTGTCTGCGCCTCGATCCTTCCGAAATTGAAGAAGCGATGATTACTAATGCCCGCCTGCTGCATATCGACGGTCACGACACACCGGCCATGGAGAAAGCCGCCCGCATTGCTCACGAAAACAAGATTCCGGTTACCGTCGATGTGGATACGATTTATAAAGGCTTTGAACGCGTACTTCCATACGTCGACTATCTGATTGCCTCCAGCGAATTTCCGATCCAGTGGACGCACCAGAACGATCCGCTCAAAGCGCTCGAAACCATCCAGGATGAGTACGGCATTCATTGCGCTGCGATGACGCTGGGCGCTCATGGTGCCCTCGCGCGCATCGGCGGCAAGTTCTATTACAG
Organism: Bryobacter sp.; assembly: GCA_046594355.1. Classification (GTDB taxonomy): domain Bacteria; phylum Acidobacteriota; class Terriglobia; order Bryobacterales; family Bryobacteraceae; genus Bryobacter. The sequence continues at coordinate 4,287 of JBKJSR010000477.1, read as the reverse complement.
CCCCGCCTTTGTCGTGAACTGTGTGGATACCACCGGTGCCGGCGATGTTTTTCACGGTGGATTTTGTTACGGCATTCTCGCCGGTTGGGACATCCAGAAGACACTGGATTTCTCAAACGCGATGGCTGCCCTCAACTGCACGGCGATTGGTGCGCGGGGCGGCATCTCGGGGCTCGAGAAAGCCGAAGCCCTCATGGCTCGCGCCGACCGGCGCGTGATGGAAGACATCCGCAGGAGGTTATAAAAACAAGTGTTCCCGCTCCGCGATTCAGAACGCTCCCAAGGCACTCCATTCGTTACGGTGGCTCTCATCCTCGCGAATTTGCTGGCATTCTTCTACGAGATCTCGCTCGACGATTATTCCCTCAACCATTTTCTGGCGCAATGGGGCACCGTGCCCCGCAGTTTCGAGGCGGTGGACGTATTCGCTTCGATGTTTCTCCACGGCGGCTGGATGCACGTCCTCGGCAATGTCTGGTTCCTCTGGATTTTTGGCGACAACGTGGAAGACATTCTCGGTCACGCAAAATTCCTGTTTTTTTATTTGCTCTGCGGCGTGGCGGGTGGCCTGGCCCACGTCTTCTTCAATCCTGATTCCGCCGTCCCCGCAATCGGCGCGAGTGGCGCGATTTCGGGCGTAATGGGGGCCTACCTCCTGAGCTTCCCCAATGCCCGCGTCCACACACTTCTGTTTTTATTTGTATTCGTCACAACCATGGAAGTGCGGGCCATCTTCATGATTGGATACTGGTTCCTCGTGCAGTTATTCAGTGGTTTTGGCAATCTGGCAGCCTCGGGAGCGCAGCAGGGCGGCACCGCCTGGTTTGCGCATATCGGCGGCTTTCTCGCCGGAATGATATTAATCCGCTTGCTGCCAACCAGACCGAATTGGCGGATCCGCCAGGAATCCAAATGGTGAATCGCCTCGCCAGCCATTATCTGGACAACCTCCCAGAGGTCGACGTAGCCGTCATGCTGACTCATCCGGGGGATGCCGAGTACTACTGCGGGGGCACGATCGCCAAGCTGGCGCGCGCCGGCAAGCGGGTTGCGATTCTCGATCTGACAGCCGGCGAAGCGGGATCTTTTTCGCGAGGCGACCTCAAGCTGGACGAAGCAGATGTAGCTGGCGCCGCCCTCGGCGTCGCCTGGAGGGGAAGCATTCGCTTTCGGGATGGACGCCTTGAAGACACGATCATGTCGCGGATGACGGTAACCGGAGAGGTCAAGCGCTTGCGTCCCAGGACTGTCGTTGCAATCCACCCCAAGCACCCGCATCCAGATTCGCTGGCCGCGAGTTTGCTCGTCGAAAATGCCTGTTATCTGGCGGGTCTGGCCAAGCTCGACGACTATCTGCCCGCTCACCGCCCTGAGCGCGTAGTCTTTTCTGGCGGCACTGCCTCTGCGGCGCCTTCCTTTGTCGTCGACATCACCGATTTCTTCGATCAAAAGATTGCCGCGCTGCGCGCCTACACAACACTCTTCGCCGACCCGGCTGCAGCTCTTGCCCGTGTCGAGCGGGAGGCCCTCAGAATCGGGGAATTGGTGGGCGTCAGGTACGGGGAGGCATTTGTGCAACGTCAACCGTTGCGCGGAGACTTGCTTTGAGCCAGTCTGGCAATCAGGCGAGTACGCAAACCGACGAGCAGTGGATGCGGCGCGCCATCGCCATGGCCCGGCAAGGCGAACTAGCCGGAGAAGTGCCCGTTGGCGCTGTCCTGGTCGATTCCAGTGGCAAGCTGATCGCCGAGGCCTCGAATGCTCCCATCCGCCTGCATGATCCAACCGCCCACGCAGAAATTCTCGCTTTGCGGCAGGCGAGCGGCAGTCTCGAGACCTATCGGCTCGAAGGCACAACTCTCTACTGCACTCTGGAGCCTTGTCCAATGTGCGCAGGCGCCTTAGTGCATTCGCGGGTCAAGCGGCTCGTCTTCGGTGCCAGGGATCTGAGATTCGGTGGGGTGCGTAGCAAATTTAAGATTGCCGATTCCGATCTCCTGAATCACTCGCTTCACGTTTCCGAAGGTGTATTGGCAGTCGAATGCACTGAGATTTTAGTGGAATTTTTCAAATCGCGCCGCTAGGTGTATACTGTGTTAGAGAGTTCTTTTACCTATTGAGTGGGCGCAAGCCCACTTTTTTATTGGTCTCTAATGTGGTCTTTAGGCAATGAAATCAACATCTTTGGAGCAGATTCGTGAGCTGGTAGAGCGGATCGTCGAAACCGAAGGCTTGGAGTTGGCCGACATCCAGTTAGTGGGTGGAGGCAAGCATCGCGTCTTTCGTCTTTTCATCGATAAGCTGGCCGGAGTGACTCATGACGACTGCGAAAAAGTATCGCGCCTCGTAAGCGAGGCTTTGGATGCCGGGGATTTGATTTCTGGAGGAGCTTATACCTTCGAGGTGAGTAGTCCAGGGATCGAGCGCCCCCTGACCAAACCCAAAGACTTTGAACGGTTTCAGGGCCAACTGGTGAAGATTGAACTGCGCGAGCCGATTGAGAAAAATCGGCGCTTTTCCGCCAGGCTGCTTAGCTTTGACGGTGAGCGCCTAACTCTTGAATTGGAACAGGGTAAGACACTGGTGGTCGCGTTTTCCGACATCCAGAAGGCGCATCTGAAGTACGAGTGGTAGCTGTTGATATTCGACTGAGGTGAAGGACATTGAGCACGATCTATCAATCTATTGAATTGCTTGCCAAGGAAAAGGGCATTGAGGCGGTTATCATTTTTGACGCCGTCAAGGATGCCATCATCCTTGCGGCGCGGAAGCAGTTCAAAAATGTCGGCGAAATGTTAGCTGAGGTAGACCCCAAGAAGGGGATACAGGTGTTTGCGCTCCGGAAAATTGTCGAAGAAGTAGTCGATCCTCTGAACGAATGGACCCTCGAAGAAGCAAAGAAGCACAAGATTCCAGCGCAGTTGGGGGAAGAGATCCGGCAGGAACTTCCTTTGGAATCCTTGGGTCGCATCTCGGCGCAAATCGCCAAGCAGGTCATCCTGCAAAAAGTCCGCGAGGCCGAACGCGAGAATGTGTACAGCGAATTCGCCGACCGTGTTGGCGAATTAGTCAATTGTGTGGTCAAGAGAATTGAAACTCGCGACTTGGTAGTCGATCTTGGCAAGACCGAAGCCCGCCTGCCCGCCAAAGAGCAGTCCAAGCTGGAAAGCTTCAGCATCGGCGACCGAGTGCGGGTTGTGATCCGGGCCGTCGAAAAAACCGGCAAGAATGCCGGCGTACTGGTATCCCGTGCGGCCGGTGAACTCGTGATGCGTCTGTTTGAGCAGGAAGTCCCCGAGATTTACGACAACACGGTCGTCATCAAAAGCTGTGCTCGCGAAGCGGGCGAGCGGACAAAAATTGCGGTCTCAAGCCGCGATCGCGATGTCGATAGCGTGGGTGCCTGCGTAGGCATGAAGGGCATGCGCGTCCAAAGCATCATCCGCGAATTGCGCGGAGAAAAAATCGACATTATCCAGTTCAGTGAAAACCCGGTTGAATTTGCCATCCACGCACTGAGTCCCGCAAAAATCTCCCGCGTGTCGATTGTCGATGCTGAAGAAAAGCATATGGAAGTGATCGTCGACGACTCCCAGTTGTCGCTCGCGATCGGCAAGCGTGGGCAGAATGTTCGCCTTGCCGCCAAGTTGCTCGGCTGGAAGATCGACATCAAGAGCGAAGAAGAAAAACGGCAGGAAGTCGAAACCCAGATGGCCGACATGCTCCCCGCCGGTACTCCGATTTCCGTCCTCGCCGACTTTGGTTTACCCGAAAACCTGATCGAGGCCCTGCTTGGGGCGCAAGTCGCTACCGTCGAACAATTGGGTTCGCTAACGCCGGAAGAGTTGGAGCAGGTACCGGGTGTTGGCCAAGAATCGATTCAATCGCTCTACAATGCGATCAATGCTTTCTATGCTCAATTTGAGCAGCAGGTCGAGGTAAGTGGCGAAGCAGCGGATGAAGAATCCGCCGCTGAGCCCGTCGAAGTAACTGCTGATTCAATTGCTGACGAGACCACGGACGAGACCACCGACGAGACCACCGACGAGCCAGCTCAAGGCCCCGCAATCGCGCCCGAGCCTGCTGTGGAGGCTGTTGCCGCAGAGGTAACGGAAGCCCCTATCGAGAGTCCTCTTGTGCTTGAAAACGCTGCTGCGGCTGAACATTCAATTGTTGATTCTGAGAAGGCCTAGGGATTTGTTAAGATATATGTGTTCTCCCTCATCCCTTGGAGTCTCGGGCCGTACGCACATCTGGCTAACGTATTACGGCTGAGCGCAATCAATT
>JBKJSR010000275.1:0-5263 GCA_046594355.1 Bryobacter sp. | reverse complement strand
ACACCAATGAGGGAATCATGACCGAATTGTTAGAGCGGCAATCTGCTGCCACCAGAAAATCTGCCGCTCAGGTTCTTGTTGTCGAAGACAACCTTGTCAATCAGCGCGTCAGTGTAGCCATGCTGCGCCGCTTGGGCTTTGAAGTCGATCTGGCGAGCAACGGCGAAGAAGGTGTTTCTAAATGGGAAAACGGCGACTACGACGCCATCATCATGGATTGCCAGATGCCCGTACTCGACGGCTATTCCGCCACTGCTCAGATTCGCACCCGAGAACGTAATGAAGGCAGCGGACGTCACATGCCCATCATCGCCCTCACTTCGTTTGCCCTCCCGCACGACCGTCAAAAATGCCTCGATTCCGGCATGGACGACTACCTCACCAAACCAGTCGATTGCGAAGTGCTCGGCATAGTCTTGCGCAAATGGGTTGCTCGCGATCCCGGCGCTTCCACACTGGGTTAGCCTGCTTAACTGGGTTAGCCTTCATAACTGCGCTAAGCCTTCTTACGATCACGCTTGCCCTGCTGCATCTTTGCCCGCCCGCAGCGCGGACAGCGCCACTTCCGCTGTTTGTGAAAAACATGGCCTTTTACTTCTGCCATCGGCAAGCGGCATTTCTTGCAGGTCACGGCTTCTTGCAGGTCACGGATTAAGGTGCCGTCGGACTGCCGCCAGGCGGCAATTCCATGATCTTTATATTGCGAAAGTGAATCTTCGCTCCTTCTGATTCCATGCAAAGATAACCCTTCCGCTTGGTCGACTTACTGATCCCGTTCACCATTTTGCCGTTCACCGCGAGTATGATCGTCCCGTCCACGGCCACCAAATCATAGGTATTCCATTCCCCACGCGGTTTGCACAAATTCTCGATCGACTTACTGCGTTCGCCCCGTGGATTATCGGGAATCGTCTTAACCCCACCCACGCCAAACAGCTCACCATGCACATAGGACATCGGGGGCACTACTCCGTCTTTGACGTGCAGCTTGGGCCAATCCAGTTCGAGCATCTGTACTTCTACCCCGTCCGGCAGCCGGGACTGCGGATTGGGTTGTGCGCTCGACCACACAAACACTCCCGAATTCCCGCCCGGCTCAAGGTGCATCCACTCGATATGCAGCAGGAAATTCTCATACTCCTTCTCGCTGCGCATCACTCCAATCGGCTGCCCGGAACACACAAGAATGCCGTTTTTCACGCTCCACGTATCGGCATTCGTATTCACGTTCACCCAACCCTTCAGGTTTTTGCCGTTGAACAGGGAGCGATACTCGGGCAATGGCCCACCGGCGGCAAAAATCGTAAACAGGACAAGTCCGGCAATACCGTAAAGTTTCATGAATTTGATCCTATCCCATGGTGCGGGGTTGTTGCATCGATTTCAAGCACGATCCGGCTCAGGCACCGTCCGCCGAAGCAGCGGAAAGCTCACCAGCGACTTCTCCCTCACAAAACAATGGAGGTGAATGCCGGCCGCCTCGGCAAGACTCGCCGCAAGCGACGAGGCCGCTCCCATCGCCGCCACCACGGGGATTCCAGCCGTCGCAGCCTTCTGCACTATGTCGAAACTGGCCCGGGAAGACATCATGAGTATGCTTTGGTGAAGCGGAAGCGTTCCCGCTCGAAAGCTCTCGCCAATCAGCTTATCCAGCGCGTTGTGACGTCCGACATCCTCATGGATCAAGAGCAGTGTGCCGTCGCTGGAAAACAGGGCGGCCGCATGCACTCCGCCTGTCTGCGGGAACTCTTTTTGCGCCGCGCCAAATGCCGGCAGCAAGGAGATCAAAAACCCGGGACTCACCGCGAGAGGCGGAATCGTATCGATTCTGTCCAGCAATTGATCCACACTCGCCCGCCCGCATACTCCACAGCTCGAACTCAGGTAAAGACTGCGGGCAGAGGCTTGAGTCAACTGGCAATGCCCTGCCAGCCTCACATGCACCTCCTGTGAGGTCGGATGCTGTGTCGTTTCCATCGCAACAATGTCGGCGATGGAAGCAACAATTCCCTCGGAAAACAGAAACCCTTCGACCAGCGCAATGTCGTCGCCCGGTGTGCGCATCAAAGTGGCAAAGGGTTTGCCGTTGATGAGCACCTGTAAGGGCTCTTCTACACTGAGTTCATCGTAGGCCGCTATAGAGAGGCCGGCGGCAAAGCGCTCGATAGGAATGCGTCGTGTCATACCGCGATTGTGATTCTTCATCGTACATGGTGGTGGCCCACTTTCGATGGGCGGAGGATTGGAGTGAGCGCAACTTTCTCGAGTCGAGCCATCTCGCCTTCTGTAGGCGCACTGGGCAGAAGCAGGAACCTGCTTTCGGCAGTTGCGATGTCCGCACACGTCCAGAGGCGCTTGGCAGGTTAATCTCGTCGTTCGTCGCCGAGCGGATCAGTGCGGGAGTCGAGGCTTCAGATATCCGTATAGCCAAGTTCCAACCAGCGCACTGCCGATAGCGGCGATCATGACGGTGACGCCATTGCCTACGAGAGCGAACAGCGGTCCCGGACAGGCTCCAGCGAGCGCCCAGCCCAGCCCGAAGATCGTGCCGCCCGCCGCATAGCGTATGCCGCGGCCCAGACTCTTGGGCGGAATCGTGATTGGCTCGCCCGTGCTGGTCTTCACTCCCAGCTTCCGGATCAACGCGAGCGAAAGGGCAGCAACCAGAATGGCCGATCCGATGATCGCGTACATTCGCGGAGAATGAAACCGGAACATTTCCTGGATGCGGAACCAGGAGAGTACCTCGGACTTGGTCAGCGTAATTCCAAAAAGCACACCGAGAACGGGATACGCAAGCCAGATGCTATTGGCCGGGCCACGCGATGGATGGGTAGTGCTCTCGCCTTTGGTTGGATCAGTAGTCATTGGTACTCACAAAATAAGTGGAAGAATAAAAAACGTGGCAATCAGACCGCCGGCGAAGAAACCCGCCACGGCGATCAGCGACGGCAACTGCAGATCCGCCAGACCGGAGATCGCATGGCCGGAAGTGCATCCTCCGGCATAGGCCGAGCCGAAGCCGACTAGAAATCCACCCAGAATGACGGAGCAAAACCCTTTGAGAGTTAACAACGCAGACCAGGTAAACACCTGGCGCGGTGCCAACCCGGAGAAGTCGTTAATCCCCAGAAGGATCAGAGCTTTTCTTGTCTCCTCTGAGATCTCAATGTAGTGAGATCCTCCCCAATGAGCGGCAAGGAAGCCACCCACCCCGATACCCGCCGCGAAGAGGAGGTTCCAGAGGCCGTCTCGCTTCCAGTCGTAGCGAAAATACTCGACCCTGCCCGGCAGGAGTGCAGAACAGAGATGCCGCAAGTTGCTGGCTACACCAAATATCCGGTTGCCAACGATCAGGAGCGCAGGTACGAAGAGTCCGATCAACGGACCGGCGATGTACCACGGCCATGGGCCGGAGGCGAAAGCTTCCATACCGAACTGCATTTCTGGAGTATCTCATTTCATGACGCTGCACGGACAAAGCCCATCTGCTGGGGGAGCTTGGTTGTCGCGGCACATAAGGAGTTTCTGCTTGAGCCAACTTAGCCGTGTCCACAAGCGGTTGAAGCGGGCGGCCAAGCAGGGGTGAGCGCCCGCTGGGTGCGGGAGTTGCGGAATCGGTCGAAGCAGGAGAGAGTCCATCGAAGCGCAAGACTCCGGCCGGACTTGTCAAGGCCTCTCGTCGCGGTGCAAAATACAGGCAGTGCTCAGTCTCACCGGCATCCTCATCGCCACTCTCGCGTTGGCGGCTCTCGATACGCCGGGGCTGACCCTCTACCGGGCGCGCAGATTTCCCGAGGCCGAACGCGCACTCCTCGCGTCGTTGACGAAACAGCCGCGCAACCCCGAACTGCGCCTCCTGCTGGCTCGGACCTTGATCGAGTTGAATCGCATTCCCGAGGCTCTGGCGGCACTGGACCAGATCCTCGCCAACGGACCATCCCCGGACACGGAAATGGAGGCCGGGCGGATGTTACGGAACCTGGCCGAGCGGCGATTTAAAGATTTGAGCCGCAGCGCTGCGGGGCAGCCGGCGGTGAGTGAGATCGCCGGGCGGCGCCTGGAGCGCGAAGGGAATTTCGCCGGGGCATTGGCGCAGTATCGGGACGCCCAGCAGCGGGAACCGGATCGACTTGGCCTGCGCTACTTGATTGGCAGCGTCTTGTGGAAGATGCGCGATTTCGAAGCGGCGGAGACGAACTTGCGGGCGGAGTTGCAACACACGCCGGAACATGGCATGGCCAACTTTCGCTTGGGCCAGGTTTTGATCGCCACCAATCGGGAAGCCGCGTCCATCGCCTACCTTGAGCGTGCGGTAGAAGCCTTGCGGGATCGCGTGGAAGTGCGGCGTGAACTGGGCAAAGCCTATCGCAAAACCGGCCGTGCGACCGATGCCCGGGCGGCGTGGGAGGCGGTGGCGAAAGAGCGGCCCAACGACGATCAGGTTCATTTTCTGCTTGCCGGGCTTTACCGCGAACTGGGTGAGACCGTTCTCGCACAGCGTGAGTTTAGTCTGCACCGCAAACTTCTCGAACAGCGTGGCAACCGCGCGGAACGGCGCTAGCGGAATTCCTTCTGTTGCGCCCAACGCCGCTTCTCGGCCTCCACCCCAAGGCCATCGCCCGCAGCCGCCAAGGCCGTCAGCAACAGCTCATGCGCCGCTACCGAGCCACCCTCCAGCAAGACCGCCTGCCGGGCGGCGGCAGCCGCGCTAGCCGGATCGCCGAGAGCTAAATATGCCTGACAGAGCGCTAGAGGCGGTTCTTCGTTTTGGGGCAGCCACGCCGCCGCCACTTTGAGCGAGTTCGCCGCCAGGTCCGGCCGGTTCTCGCGCAACGCCAACAAGCCCGCGTATAGATGCGCCTCACCCGATACCGGGTCGAGCTGAAGTTCCTTGACCAAGGCCTCGCGGGCAGCCTCGATTTCACCAGACATCAGCAGCAGCCTCCCAATCGCGACACCCGGACCGGGGCGCTGCGGTGCGCGCTCCCGGGCGCGGCGGAAGGCCTCCAGGGCAGCGTCCCGATTCCCTTCGCTCTCGACTGCGTATCCATGCACCTCTTGCCCGGCCGCCGTTTCGAACGCCCGCTCCGCGACTCGATTCCAGAGGGCACTCGCCGTCTCGGCGTAGGTCTCGGTGGCCAACTGCAGAGCTTCACTATGGGGGGGATTGCGCGCGAGCAAATGCTCCAGCGATTGCAGCCCCTTCAGCGGCTGGCGTAGCGCAATTCGCGTGGCACCCAGCCAATAGTCGACATCGTCG
>JBKJSR010000202.1:0-3472 GCA_046594355.1 Bryobacter sp. | reverse complement strand
GAAATGCTCAACCGTTGCCGACGAACTCTGGAGCAGATCCAGCCCGGTTGCACGAGTCCGAAGTCCAGAAAACGAAAAACATCCACTGTCTAGTTATTTCGCAGACACTACACTAGCGACACGTCCTGGTGAAGCTTGCCTGACGAGTACGATAGCTCTTGCTCTTTCGCAGACGATACAGATGAGCCACCGAAATACTGGCCAACCGCTCGTACTCGCTCTTGCCATATTCAACAAACTCCCGCTCCAGGACCTTCCGGGTCGCCGGTTTACTCATCGTGTCGTGCGCCTCGTCCACGCTCGCTAAACAGGCCGTGTCGATCCGGGTGTAGCGCGTCGGGAAAGGATGCCGCCGGTAAACGGTTGCGCGGAGATCTCCAGTCGCCACGTACTTGCCGATCAGACGCGTCGCCTGCGCTCGGCTTTGCCCCGTCATCTTCGCCACATAGCTCCGCAGCACACCTTTGCCTTCCCTTCCTTGCATGGCGTAGTCGTGCTCACCCAAGGTCTTCCCTACCCAGTCGTAAATCTCCTTGCGGCTGTGCCCGGAAAATCAGACTTCCTGGCTCGCTTCCAGCAACGCCCGGATCTGCTCCAGGCTCAGCTTCTCGCCACCTTGCATACTGATGACCAATCCCCAGCTTGCCCCACCGCTCCGCCTTCAGGCTCATCTTCTGTGAGAATTGCCCTTTCCTTCAGCCTCATCTTGTATGAGTCAAGACTCTTGATTGCGGTTGTTTAATCAGGGCTATATAATTGTTCAATTATGGTTGCATCAAGTGATATCGGTAGGCGTGGGTTCTTTGGCCGGGCGGCACAAGCGCTTGGGGCACTGGTTGGCGGCGGGCTGGGAATTCCGGCTCTGATCTACTTGCTGAAGGCACCCAAGAGCGTTGCACCAGGCGGGTGGGTGGATGCGATGGATCTGAACCTCTTGAAGCCGCGAACTCCGGAAGAGGTTACATTCCGCCGCATCCGCAAAGACGGCTGGAAATTGATTACCGAGAAATCGACGGCGTGGGTGGTGAAGCTGTCCGAGAGCGAAGTCGTTGCCTATTCGCCGCAGTGTACGCATTTGGGCTGCGCTTATCACTGGGAAGAAAACAAGGGCGAGTTTATCTGCCCTTGCCACTCGACGAACTTTTCGATCGAGGGAAATGTGCTGGGCGGACCAGCGCCCAGGCCGTTGGATCGCTATCCGGTGAAGCTGCAGGGAACGCGACTGCTGATCGGTACGATCGAAAGTGCGAAGCCTGCGAATACAAAGATGGGAGCCTAGACATGCGCTCCCTGATCGAATGGATTGAAGACCGCACCGGACTTGTCTCGACGCTGCGGCATTTTCTGGATGAAGAGATTCCGGCCAGCTCGGGCTGGAAGCAGGTACTGGGTTCTGTGGCGATGTTTCTCTTTTTCGTTCAGGCATTTACCGGCGTGATGCTGGGCCTGAATTATGGGCCTACGCCGGGAGAAGCTTACAACAGCCTGCGCTACATCATGGGCGAGTTAACCGGAGGAGCACTGATCCGGGGGCTGCATCATTGGGGCGCTTCGATGATGGTGGTGGTTGTCGTGTTGCATATGGTGCAAGTGTTTATCTGGGGGGCTTACAAGAAGCCGCGCGAGGCGACGTGGATGGTAGGCGTCGTGTTGTTGCTTTTTACTCTCGGATTTGCGCTGACTGGCTACTTGTTGCCGTGGGACAACCGGGCATATTGGGGTACGGTTGTGACGACGCAAATTGCGGGGGGGGTGCCGGTGATGGGCCCTTACATCTTGCGCTTGATGGGGGCTGAGGATGGAGTGGGCGTAGTGACTTTTGCCCGTTTTTATGCGGCGCATGTGCTGATTTTACCGGCGCTCACTTTTTTGCTGATCGTGTTTCACGTCTATCTGGTGAGGCGGCACGGGGCCGCACCGGTGCCGGGCGATGAGTTGCTGCCGAAACAAAAATTTTATCCGCGCCAGGTATTCAAGGATTCGGTTGCCGTGTTTGTCGCGTTTGCGGTGATGTTTACGCTGGCGATTGTCGCCAAGGCACCGCTCGGCCGATTGGCCGACCCGACGGATACGACCTTCATCCCAAGGCCGGAGTGGTATTTTCAGTTTCTGTTTCAGTTGCTGAAGTATTGCGAGGGGCCGCTCGAGTTATTTGCGACCGTGGTGTTGCCCGGCCTGGCGGTGGGTGGATTGTTTGTCGTGCCGTTTTTGGACCGGACACCCATGGTGAAGGTTACAACCCGGACTGTAGCATTTGCGGTAGTTGCGTTGTGCGCGATTGGCTGGGGTGGGCTGACGCTGGCGGCGATTCACGAGACTCCGGCTTCGGTGGCGATTGCGGAGGCGCAAGGTCCAATGGACTGGGTGGATTTGACTCCTCAGGAAGTGGCGGGAGTGGCGTATTTTGAAAACGAGAAGTGCGGCAGTTGCCATGCGCTGGGCCTAACCGATGAAGGCAAGCCAGGGCCGAACCTGGGTACGGGCGGGGTGTCGCGCGATGCAAAGTGGATGATTGCGCACTTCAAGCAACCGGCGAGCATGATTCCCGGAAGCCAGATGCCGCCGATTGCCTTGAAGGCAAGCGAATTGAATTCCCTTGCTTCGTTTTTGCTGAAGCTGACGCCACAGAATGCAATTAAGATGGGCGAGGTGCCGGCCTATGCGCGAGAGGGTGCGCTGGTTTACGTGAAGAACCAATGCGGACTTTGCCATATTGTGAACGGATCGGGACTGAACAATGGACCGCCACTGAATGGGCTCGCGAAACGGCGGAAGGCAGATTGGGTGCAGGCTCACTTTTTGAATCCGCAAAAGTTTGATCTGGATTCAACAATGCCTTCCTACAAGTTCAGCGCACGGGAGAATGCGGCGATTACGGAGTATTTGCTTGCGCTGCCTTAGCCCCATTTCTCACCAGCATCCTTCCACCCGAGCCTGATCCCGCTCATCGGCGCTCCGTCAGCCGCAAACTCCGGGCTATCTCCAGCACCAGCAAGATTCCCCATCTGTGCTGCTCTGTTCTCCGTCGAACTCCGCCGCTACCGTTCGCGAAAATTGTCCTGCACACTCAAAGCGTTCCTGGCTACACACGGCCGTAGCGAAAGCCTCCTGTCGGCTCGTTTCAACTCCTTCTAGAAAAATCGGTATTCCTCAAGACCGCAGTTGGGCAATGCGGTCCTGAGGAAGCGTGAGTGGCATCGAAGCATCCGGACCCTGTCTTGCAGACCTCTGGACGTGTTCGGGCCAAAACACCGCGATACAGAGATGGGATGAGACCTATAGGTGGCCGGTTCCAAGCGGGATGCGATAGGCTCCCAGCATTAAACGCACTCGAAGTGCAGAAAGGAACCGGCCGGTGAAGAAGAATATCACCGTCGAAGCAAAAGAAGGAAGACCGACGAAGAAAATACGACGCGAAGTACGAAAGTTGGCGTTGGAGGAAAAGCTGACGATAGGAGTAGATATCGGAGAC
>JBKJSR010000179.1:0-10928 GCA_046594355.1 Bryobacter sp. | reverse complement strand
GTTGTCGAGACACCGCTCGAGGCTCTGACCCCACTTGTTCCCACTCAGCAGAATGACATTCGGGGCCTTGGCTTCCGCGGCAACCTTGATCACTTCAATCGCTTGACGATCGAGCTCGTCATGCCGCGACAAGTCCGTCGAGTTGTGCATCAGGGTTCCGATACCTGGCACCATCGTTGGCACCAGGCCATACTTCTTGAGAATCGGCATATCCTTCAGGGCTACCAGGTCGTGACCCGTCACGCCAAGCTCGGCGGCAACCTTGCAGCGTTGCTCAAGATCGACGCCCCGCCCCAATACACCGCTGCAAACCCCTTGTTTCAATCGCCCCGCTCTTGGCTTCACTGTGCCCTGGGCACTCGCGACTCCAGCGGCAACCGCAGCAACGCTGCCATTCAATATGTCTCTTCTGGTCATGGTTGCTCAATATACTATCAACATATGGGCTTCGCTCTCTGGCATCGCACGCCGCTTCTCTACTGCGCTGGAACGCACGAGTATCGTCCGATGGGCACTGCCATCGTCGGCGACCAGGATCTCTTTCAGGCGCGCGATTTCTCGGCTCTAAGAAAATCGCCTCGTCGCGGCAATCATGACTTCGTTGGGTACTTCGCCAGTCTCAATGAAGTGAACCACTATCTGCGCCGCAAATCGACCTTGCCATCGGCGAAACGAAACTCCCACCGCATGCTCTCGATCCTCTCCTGATGCTTTGCATGTAGAGTCTCCTGGTTTGTTCCAGATAAGACGCCAATGACGTTCACAGTTGAACTACCCCCGGAGATTGAACAGCGGTTTCGCGCTCGGGAGATTCTCGCACATTCGGGCCGGCGCAATCCAGTCTGGCTCCATAGCTGCCAGTCGCGCCTTCTGAATGCGAGCTGAATCGGCTTCTGGACAAAGCCGCAGACTCTGTAGCAAGTCGCCCTCCGCTTTCCGATTTCGCGATGAGCGGTGAGTCATCTCGCCCCCGCTTTGCCAACTGTGTGGTCGCCGACGCCAAATTCGCAACCGCACCTTTTCTCCACACTTCCGATGAGGTGAGGCTTCCCATCCTTGCCCGGCTGAAAAAAATCTGCCGGAACTCGCGGCGGAGGTGGAAAACCGCTTCAGTCGGCAGTCGTCAACGGACACGTTGTCCCATGGCAAAAGCCGCATCGAAGTCTGTGATGCCGATGATTTCGATCCCTGGGAAGCTTTGGATGGACTGCGGTCCGCGTCCTGCGCTACTGGCAACACAAAAAAGCCGGAACGATCATACAGGCCGACTGGCTCACCAATCTTTCCATTGCCAAACTGCCCGCGAATTTATTTTATGTGGGATGGCGCACATTCAGCATCACCACTCCAGCAGCATCCGCTATCTCCTTCGCGGCTCAAATCCCGTCCTTGCCGCTATGCAACTCAAGGGTATGGTCTGGGTGTCGCTCCGGCCCGCTGGTGCCGACAGCAGTTGAACATGCCCGTCCCTTGCGGCCACTTTGATCTTTGAATATCTGCTTCTAACCGTTTACCAAAACGCCAGATACCCCACAACCCTAATCGAGTCCCGCATATGTATGCCGACATCCTGCGCGGCAACTTTCGGAAACCGCGGAGACGCGCCTTGGCCACGAGGTCAATTCCGGGTATCAGGAGTAGAGTTCGGCGACTTCGCGGAAGTTGACAGTTCTTGTACCGGCGGCGGGGTCGACATAGAGAAAGTCGCGGCCGGAGGGGGTGTTTGTGATTCTCTTGGAATAGTCAATCCCAAGTGCGCTGTAGATCGTGGCGCAAATGTCCTCGGTGTAAACGGGGCGGTTGGCGGACCATCCAAAATCCTTGATGTGGGCGCCCTCCTGATCCGTTGCCCCCAAGACTCTGCCGCCTTTGACGCCTGCACCGGCGAAGACCGCGAACATCGTTTCGGCGTAGTGCTCGCGGCCTGCGAGGGGAGTGAGGTCACCGGGGGTTCTACCAAATTCGCCCATGCAAACCACCAAGGTAGATTCCAGTAGGGGGCGGCCGTCTTTGGACTGCAAGCGGTGCAAGTCGAGTAGCAGGGCAGCGAAGGCGGCGTCGAGGTCGGCTGAAGTTTTGTAGAGGCCGCCTTTGCCGTCCTTGCCGTAAATGTTGCCGTGGTGGTCCCAGCCGGGCTGGGTGACCAGAATGAATCTTGCGCCGCCGTCGGCCTGGACCATGTTGCGGGCGATCAGACAGGCGTCGCCGAAGGGAGTGCCGCCATAGGCCTGACGCTCTTCGAGGCTGGTCTGCAGCACGGTCGAGATTGCCGGGTTAGTCATCATTTTATGGACAGCCCGTCCGAAGCTGTCGAACTGGCGCATGCCCTGAGGCGAAGCGTCGTCCAGAGCCAGACGCGAAGTGTCCATGCGGTTCAGCATTTCCCAGCGGCGGTCGAAGCGGGCGCGGTCTTTCGGGTCGATGACGAAGGGGAGGTTGCGGTCCTTGAGGTCGAGCGTGAGCGGGGAGCAGTTGGCGGGGAGACAGCCTTCGCACAGGAGTGGGCCGTACATGGTGGAAGACTCGTAATTCATCGAGACAAAGGGGGGCAGGAAGTCCGAATCGCGGCGTTGGTTCTGGTGGGCCTCGTAGGCAATGACAGAGCCGAGGGAGGGCGATTCCTTAATGCGGGCGGGGCTGACGGCGTGGCCGGTTTGCAGATAGTATTGACCGCGCGAGTGGATGGTTTCCCAAGCCTGGGCGGAGCGGATGATGGCGAGATCGTCGAGACGCCGGGAGAGCTTTGGGAGGAGGCCATAGGGGATCTCAAAGCCTTGGGGAGTTTTGCGGACATCGCGATTTTCGGGGGCCCAGCGGCCCAACTTGACGTCGAAGAGGTCCATCTGCGAGGGGCCGCCCTGGAGGTTGAGGAAGATCACGGATTTGGCGGAAGCTCGCGGGGAGACCCGGGATTGTGCCTGTACCCTGGCGGGGCGGGTAAAGGATTGCAAGTCATAGCCGGCGACGGAGAGTGCGCCGAGCTGGAGCAATTGGCGGCGTCTGAGTTGGGGTAAGTAAGACATTGGCTAATTAGTTAATAGAAGAGAAAATCGAGGCGGTTGATCAGGACCCAGAGTAGGTCTTCCGCGCCTTGTTCGCGGAATTCGCGGAGGGCATCAATCCCCATACCGCGTTCGGAAGCCGACGGGAAGCGAGAGAGAGCGGCGAGGTACAGTTCGTCGACAATGTCCGAGTTGGAACGGGCGGGATCGGCGTGCAGCAAAGTGTCCAGCCGGTTGCCTTTGGCGACTTTGATACGTTCGCGGACGACGCGGTCGTTCATGAGGATGGCGGATTGAACCATGGTGGGCTTTCGGGAGGCTTCGATCGCATAGCGGTCGCACTGGCCAAAGACCTGGAGCGCGGTGAATGCGGGGCTGTCCGATTTTTCGATGTCCTGGGGAGAGTGAGTCTGCATGACGCTGGCGGCACGCTTGTCGGCGTAAGTGACTTTGTAGGACTGAGTGAAGCCGGCAGAGTTGGCTACGGCGTCGAAGGTTTGTTCGGCGGAGAGGCGGCGAGTGATGTGACGGGCGAAGTAGGAGTCGTAGGTGCTTTTCCAATGGGCGGGGGCGAGAGAGGAGAGTTGGTAAGCGCGAGAGGAAACGATCAGCCTGAAGAGACGGCGCAGGTCGTGGTTGTGGGTGCGGAAGTCTTCGGCGAGTTCCTCCAGCAGTTCCGGGTGGGAGGGCTGGAGCGACCAGGGAAGCGGTGGCGGATTTTTAGGATCCTGACGGGCGAGATCGAAATCGAAAGGCGTATCGACGATGCCCTGGCCCATGAGTTCAGCCCAGAAAAGGTTAACGGCTGCGCGGGCGAACTGGGGGTGAGTGGTGAGGATGCGTGCGTAGGACTGGCGCAAGTTCTCGCCAGGGAGGGGTTTGCCACCGGAAAGGAGAAAGGTGGGGGAGACATCGGCCTTGCGGTTACGAGGCGGGCGGAGGGAGCTACGGGTGGAGAGGTCGTAGCCGGCGCGGGTGTCTTTGACGAGGAATTGGGGGAAGCGTCCGTAGGCGGGGTCGATGAAAGTTTTGCCGAAGAAGCTGGCCTGACGCCACATCTCTTCGCGTTTGCGTCCGGTGAGCCAGAGGTTCACCTTCTCCAGGTGGCGTGCACCGTCATGGCAGGAGATGCATTCGAGGTTCACGCCGAGGAAGAGCCTGGTAGTGTTGATGGCTATTTCGTCGGCAGTGTCTTCGTGATTCATCTGGTAGCCGTCGCCCTCGAAAACGTGGCTACGGGCTACGAAGTTAGCTGCTCCTTCCGCCCAGGTAGAAACGGCGGAAGCAGTGATCAGGTCGCGAACAAATTCGTCGTAAGGGATATTGAGGGTGAGTGATTTGTAGAGATGTTCGTGGAAGGTATTGATGCCGTCCTTGAGCAGTTGCCCGTTGCGGAAGAGGTCGTCGAAGAAGTAAGTCCAGCGGTCAAGGAAGGGTGCCTGATCGATGGAGCGCATGCCGCTGACGGGGAGGGTGGGGAATAGAGCTTCGATCAGCTTCGCGCGCTTATGCGGATCGGTACCAGCGAGGAAAGTGCGGGTGGTGGCGGGGTCGGGGATGCGGCCGGTGAGATCGAGGAAGACGCGACGGATGAACTCGGAATCGGACGACTGCGCGGCGACAGGGATACGGTCGCGCTGGATCTTGCCGAAGAGGTGACGGTCGATGAGATTCGGCTCGTCGGATTGGAGGATCTGGACTGCAAGGCAGAGTAGTAGGGGACGCATTCGAAATTCTGAGGTCAATATTTCACAATGCCGGGTTGGTGTCAAGCTGCCGTCTGTTTCAAGGCAAGACCCCTGATTGACACCGGGCTTAAGGTCCGCTATATTCCTAACATACTGTAGTTTCAACAGGTTGTCGGGAATCTGTTTCTAAGTGATCGCTTTGCGGCTGGGGTCTTGAGCGGAAATTGTCCTCAATCGACGCCAGCGCCCTGTAGCTGGCCACTTTCTCTCCCCGCCTGTATGCATTGAATCAGCGAAGCCGCAGTACTGCAATGGAGATTCGGCAATGGCCAGCTTGCCCGATGAGCGGATGCCTAAGGCACCGCTCGAACCACATCACAACCTTCCGGAATATCCGGAAGAACAACATCACGGCATGCCGGGAGCCCCGATCGCAGGCACCGAGGATGCATCCGATTCCGCAGGTGGCGAGGAAAACTACGAGCAAATGCTGGCCGATTTTGGCCAGATGGACACTACCAGCGATGGCGAAGTCATTCTCGGCCATGTGATCAGCATCGGAGAGCGGGACGTCATCGTCGATATCGGTCAGAAGACCGAAGGCTGCGTTCCCAAAGATCATTTCCTCCAGGAACTACAGCCCGGAGAACAGATCGAAGTCGTCATTGATCGTCCAGGTACCAGTCCCGAAGGCTTTCTCTACCTCTCCCACGAAAAAGTTCGGCGCCTCCGCCATTGGGATACGCTCGAGCAGGCCATGAACGAAGGCTTTCTCATCAGCGGCCACGTTCTCGCCAAGGTCAAGGGCGGCCTTAGCATCGACGTCGGAGTTCGAGCCTTCATGCCTGCAAGCCAGATCGACCTGCGACCCACCCATAACATCGATCAGTTCGTTGGACAGGACATCCCGGTCCGCATTCTCAAGCTCAACCGCAGCAAGGGCAATGTCGTCGTCTCGCGCCGCGCCGCCATCGAAGAAGAAGCCGTTGCCAAACGCAGCGCCGCCATCGAAAATATCTTCGAAGGTGCCGTCCTCGAAGGCACGGTCAAAAATCTTACCGACTACGGAGCCTTCGTCGACCTCGGCGGCATTGACGGCCTCCTCCACATCAGCGATATGAGTTACGGACGCGTCAATCACCCCGCAGACGTTGTCGCCAGCGGTCAAAACGTCACCGTCCGCGTGCTCCGCTTCGACCGCGACAAGGGCCGCATCTCGCTAGGCATGAAGCAGCTCTTCTCCGACCCCTGGGAAACCGCCGTCGAACGCTACGTCATCGGATCGCACGTCAGTGGCCGCGTAGTCAGCGTCACCGACTACGGCGCTTTCATCGAAATTGAACCCGGCGTCGAAGGTCTCATTCATATCTCCGAGATGACCTGGAGCCGCCGTATGAAGCACCCCGGCAAGGTCGCAAAACCCGGCGACATGATCGAGGCCATCGTGCTCGATATCCGCCCTCAGGACAAGCGCGTCTCCCTCGGCTTGAAACAACTCGAGGCAGACCCCTGGACCACTCTCGTCGAGCGCTACAGCATCGGCAGCGTTGTCGAGGGCCGTGTGCGAAAGCTCACCGACTTCGGCGCTTTCATTGAAATCGAAGAAGGCATCGACGGCCTCGTCCACGTCAGCGATATGTCATGGACCAAACACATCAAGCATCCCTCCGAACTCCTTAAAAAAGGCCAGATGGTGCAGGCGGCGATACTCCAGATCGACTCCGGACACCGCCGACTCAGCCTCGGTATCAAGCAACTCGAACCAGACTCGTGGGAGACGTTTTTCAACTCTCACATGGTCAACGAACTGGTCACCGGCAAAGTAGTCCGGCTGGCTAATTTCGGGGTCTTCGTCGAACTTGCTCCGGGCGTCGAAGGTCTGTGCCACAATTCAGAGATCATCGGCACCGAGACTCGAGGGCGCGGCACTGAACCCGCCGCCGTATCTTTGCCGATCGGTACGGAACATGAGTTCAAGATCATTCGCATGAGCGAGACCGAAAAGAAAATTGGTTTGAGCATGAAAGCCGTGGGCGAAGAAAAAGACCGGACGCGACTCAAGGGCTATCAACAGCAGGCCGAGGCTGCCAGCCAGGGCTTTGAATCGGGTGCCGATGCCCTCGTTGAAGGGTCTGAGAATTTACATGGGGAGAAAGGCTGACCGCCAATGACAAAAGCCGAATTAATTGAAGAAGTTTCTAAAGTAGTCGAAATGACCCGAAAAGATTCCGAAATCATCGTCGAAGCGATCTTCGATAGCGTGGTGCGCAGTCTAAAGGCGAATGAAAAAATCGAGATCCGCGGCTTCGGCAGCTTCCGTACCCGCGAGCGGCAGGCCCGCATTGGACGCAATCCGAAGACGGGTGCCCGCGTTGAAGTACCGTCCAAGCGCATCCCCTACTTCAAGCCGTCCAAGGAACTGAAGGATCTCGTCAATGGCGACAATTCTCTTCCGCTACCAGCCACATTACCGATTCCCTAGGCCGTCCAGGATTCAACGTGGATCACCTCTGGAGTCCCTGGAGATACCGCTACGTAACCAAGGCAGACTCGCCCGGTCCCGCCTGTATCTTTTGCGCAAAGGCGGAACCTGGCAATGAAAACGAAGATCTCATCGTCTTTCGGGGCGGCGCTTGTTTTGGCCTGCTAAACCTCTTCCCCTATACGAACGGCCATCTCATGATCGCTCCAATACTTCATGTGTCGCGCATCGAAGACCTTCCCGAAGCAGACTGGATCGAGTTGATGCGCTATGCTCGTCTGGCCGAAAGAAACCTTCGCGATGTCTATCGTTGCGAAGGCCTCAATCTCGGTTTTAATATCGGCACAGTAGCCGGCGCGGGCATTGCCGGTCACATCCATCTGCACATACTACCCCGCTGGAGTGGCGACGCCAATTTCATGACTGTCGTTGGTGAAACGCGTGTCCATCCGGAAGACTTGAGCGAATCCCTCCGCAAGCTCGCAGCCTGCAACTGGTCACTCCCCGACCTCTAAGTTCCTTCGATCGAAAAGCGTCGCGTCAAACCATTTCCCGCGTCCACTTCGATCACATTGACGCCAAGTCCTAGCACGATCTCCAGTCCAAACGCCCCCGCGATGTCAAAGTCTCTATTCTGTACTTCGCGGATCGAGGCCCCACCACTAATGACGCTCGCCTTGGGCAGTGCCGTGGTAGCAATCCCGTTGGCGTCCAGCACTCGAAAGAACAGTAGGTCCTTCTTCACGCTATCAGCCTTGGCTGACTTGGTCGAATCGAGTAATTGAATCGACTTGGCAAACGAGTTCGCCTTGCCATACCAATAAGGCACGCGCAACACAGGACCGCCCTCCGATTGCAAAATCACCGAGCCCGCATAAGCTCCGGCTTCGAGCGCGGATAGATCGAATTGCAACAACAATTGCGCCGTTGCGTTCGCCGCCAGTTCCAGTTGTCCACTCACCAGCGTTGGCGCAATCCCCCGCCTCGCTTCCACCGAAACATTGTAAATCGCCGCAGTCGAATTGAGGTTTCTCACCGCGATCGAATGCGCATTCCTGAGGAAGGACACACTCACCGGATTAAAGAGCAACGGAGCATCGAGCGCACGGCTCAAGTCGGCCAGCCCCGCCCCTGTCTGCATCAAAGTCAGTTGCGGCGAATCCGCCAGCGGCCTTGCCGAATTCACCAGCAGCGAGCGGTAATCCACCGGCTTCAATCCGGGCCGCGCCGCCTTCAGCACTGCGATCAAGCCCGCCACAATCGGCGACGAAAAACTCGTTCCATCAATCAGCGTGTACCCCGTAGTGGAGTACGCTTCCCCACCCGAAAAATTGCTCTGTGCCGCAGTGAGAACGTTTGTACCAACCGCAAGCAGATCCGGCTTCACTGGAACGCCGGGCACCGGTCCATTCGAGGAAAATTCAGCCAATCGATTTGGGTTCGCATCGCGTGCGTTGAGCGCGAGATCCACAACCGCGTCCAAGCTCCCCGAAGCTTGCAGGCGCTCCTTCAATTTCTTGCCATCCGCGTAAGTAATGAAGACCGCCGGTAGAGTCGCCGTCCCCGCAGAAATCGTGATGAAATCTTCCGCCCGTGCCTCATCGGAATAAATCACTGCCGCCGTCGCACCCGCCAGTCCCACGTTGTTGATCTTCGTCTCAAAAAAGCATGTGCCGCGCGCAATCAAGGCAATTTTTCCGCTCAGACTGCCTGCGCCAAATGCATCGCAAGCCAGTTCCGTCGGATCGAGCGCCACAATCGAAACCATTGGCCCGCTGATGCTTCCGGTGGCTTGAGTACGCGAACCAACTTTTGCTAGAGCAACCTCAGATCCGGAGACAGTCACGGCCGAAGCAAACAACCGGCTATTCTCGGAGGCACCGACGGTCAGCGCAGTAGGTGAAGAAGCAGGCGAACCAAGCGTCGCCAATCCCGGACCATTATTGCCGGACGACACAACGGCAATAACCCCTGCGGCCTCCGCACGCTCAAGAGCAGTCACGATAATGTCGTTCTCCGGCCTAGCCGCAAGCATCGTCCCAAAGCTAAGATTGATCACATCCATCCCGTCCGCAACCGCATCGTCGATTGCCTTCAAAATCGACGCATTGGTCGTATTATCGTTGATGCCTGGTGTACCAAAAATCTTGTATACGCCGATATAAGCGGCCGGAGCCATCCCCGCCAGTTTTCCGGATGGCGACTCGTGGCTCGTCCCCGCCGCCGACATCGCCACAGCCGTACCGTGCCCGCTTCGGTCAAGCGCTGTAATATCCGTGTCGCGTTTCGCCCATAGATTCGAGTAAGATCGGGCTACGATAATCTTGCGATTCGTGTAAACGAGATCACGCTCGTTGTTCACCTTTGGATATCCCTCCAGCCTGGGAAGACTTTCGTCTTGAAATCCGGCATGTGTAGCCTCAATTCCACTATCCAGAATTCCAATCTTCATCCCTGCGCCAGCCTTGTCCAGCCCCAGCCGCTCCCATGCCGCAACCACCGCGTGTACCTGAGCCGCACGATCCAGCGTCTTCTTAAAAATGCGGACCTTGTGAACTTTCGCCACATCGCTATACTGCTCCAGCAAACTCCGCACATCGATCGCGTCCCCTGGAGCCTCAACCATCAGCGCATTCAACACATGCTCAGTCCGTCCCAACAGTTTGAAGCCGCGCGCACCCAGTACACTCTCTACCCGAATCTGGCGCTCGCGAACCCGCTGCCGCTTCTCACCTGGACGCCCAGCCGTCTCACCCTCTAATTCGACAATATACTGATTGGGGACGAACTGCGCCAGGAGACTGGCGAGTGAAAACAAAAAAAGAATAAGAAGGCGCATAAGTAATAAATCTCTACCGTCCTGAAAGAGCTAAACCCCTTTGACGCATCCGAGTCTCGAATTGGATGCAGCCCAAGTGTAAAGAAAAGTTAAAGCCGGGGACCGGAACAGCGAAATCCGAAATCCATGTAAGTTGTCTCGAGTTCCGGCAATACAAATCGCCGGGAAAATCGTGCCCGGTCCGCTGTCTGCGCAAAGCTTCCGCCCCGCACCGCAACCTTCGACTGATCTTCGATCGACAGTGTGAATTCACCCACATTGCCCAACATATCGTACAAACCCCAAAGATTCGGCTGCTTCTGCCCCACGACATGCGTGGCACCGCCACTGCGCAGCAGTTCACTCACCGATTGCGTCCCGTCCGGGGCTAGCCAGGCATAAGCTTCCACCGGCTTCAATTGTTGCGCCGACACACCAGCCCTGGCGGCAAATTCCCATTCGAATTCGGTGGGCAAACGCAGCCCGATCATTTGGCAATATTGCTTTGCCTGCACGGGGCTCACATCGGTTACGGGTAGCTTGCCCTGCATCACCGCAGCCAGCTTCTGATGCACGGAAGAACGCAACACAGGCACATTCCCGATTACCTTCAGATAGGACTCCCGCGTAACTTCTGTTTCTCCAATCCAGAATCCTGTCGAGGTCTGCACTTCCCTGCCCGGTAAATCTCTCTCCTGGCAAGTATTCGCCGGAAAGCAGCCAATGATCGAGCGTCCCGGCGGAATATAAACGTAAGTCAGACCGTCTTTGGAACTCGCCCGCTTCTCGCCAAAAGTCGGCAACTCTTCCCGCGGCACTGTTGCGACAGGCAGAGCAGCCGGCAGAGCAGCCGGCAGAGCAACAGGCGCTGCTACAGGCAAAGTTGCAACCGGCAAAGGCGCAGCCACAATCCTCTCCGTCAAAAACTGAAACTCCCC
>JBKJSR010000094.1:0-3130 GCA_046594355.1 Bryobacter sp. | reverse complement strand
CTCCCAGCCAAACGCGGCCGCAAACCAATCGCGCCTTCCGCCCAGAATACTTCAACTTAAAGTGAGAGGGCTGGGGGTCTGATTCGCTGGGTCCGGGCGCAGTTGTAAACAACGGCCCCTGAGTCGGCGACGGGCGCGGTGCGGATTGGGGACCTGCCGGGTGAGTTGGGGCACCCGGGATTGACGCTACCGTAATCATCCGCGAAATGTCTTGACTGTTAAGTCAAGACTCGCTAGGCTTCAATCAGCCCCATATTCCCAGAAAGGTTCGGCCCTATGAACACCACGGCGACATCAATCGAAGAACTCGCAAATCAAGAGTACAAGTGGGGCTTCGTCACCGAGATCGAAGCGGATTCGATCCCCAAGGGTCTTAGCGAAGACGTCATTCGCCTGATCTCCGCCAAAAAGAACGAGCCTGAGTTTATGTTGGAATGGCGCCTGAAGTCCTACCGCCACTGGCTCAAGATGGAAGAACCCAAGTGGTCCACCGTCCGCTACCCGGCCATCGATTATCAGGACATTATTTACTACTCGGCACCCAAGACCAAACTGGATCAACTGAAGAGCCTGGACGAGGTCGATCCCGAACTGCTCAGAACCTACGAGAAGCTCGGCATTCCGTTACGGGAACAGGAGATGCTCTCTGGCGTTGCCGTGGACGCAGTGTTCGACAGCGTCTCCGTGGCGACGACCTTCAAGGGAAAGCTGGCGGAGATGGGTATCATCTTCTGCTCTTTCTCCGAAGCCGTCCAGGAGCACCCGGAGCTCGTTAAAAAGTATCTCGGCTCGGTCGTTCCGCATTCCGACAACTTCTTTGCCGCCCTCAACTCCGCTGTGTTCAGCGACGGTTCCTTCGTCTATATCCCCCCAGGGGTCCGCTGCCCGATGGAGTTGTCCACCTACTTCCGTATCAATGCGAAGGACACCGGGCAGTTCGAGCGCACGCTGATCATCGCCGACGCGGGCGCCTACGTCAGCTACCTCGAAGGTTGCACGGCGCCGATGCGGGACAAGAACCAGTTGCATGCCGCTGTGGTTGAGTTGGTCGCGCTCGACAATGCCCAGATCAAGTATTCGACCGTGCAGAACTGGTACCCCGGCGACAAGGAAGGCAAGGGCGGGATCTACAACTTCGTGACCAAGCGCGGCAAATGCCTGGGCGTCAATTCGAAGATCTCCTGGACCCAGGTCGAGACCGGCTCGGCCATCACCTGGAAATACCCAAGTGTCCTGCTCATGGGAGATAACTCGGTTGGCGAGTTCTACTCGGTCGCTCTCGCGAACAACTACCAACAGGCGGACACCGGCACGAAGATGATCCACATCGGGAAGAATACCCGGAGCACGATCGTCTCCAAGGGCATCTCCGCGGGCCACGGGCAGAACGCTTACCGTGGAATGGTCAAGATTCTCAAGGGCGCTACCGGCGCGCGGAACTACTCGCAATGCGATTCGCTGCTTCTGGGCGACCAATGCGGCGCGCACACCTTCCCCTACCTCGAAGTGAAAAACACCTCGTCGCAGGTTGAGCATGAGGCGTCCACATCCAAGATCGGCGAAGACCAGATCTTCTACTGCCGCCAGCGCGGTATCGCGGCGGAAGATGCAGTTTCGATGATTGTCCACGGGTTCTGTAAAGAAGTCTTCCGCGAGCTCCCGATGGAGTTCGCCGTCGAAGCGCAGAAGCTGTTGGGAATCAGCCTGGAAGGCAGCGTAGGTTAAGGAAACATAAAATGCCATTACTTGAAATCAAAAACTTACATGCGAATGTAGCCGGCAAGGAGATCCTGCGTGGCATCGATCTGACGGTGGGTGCGGGCGAGATGCATGCCATCATGGGGCCGAACGGGTCTGGCAAGAGCACGCTCGCTCAAATTCTGGCCGGTCGCGACATCTACGAAGTTACCGGCGGCCAAGTGTTGTACGACGGCAAGGATCTCCTGAGCATGCCGCCCGAACAGCGCGCTCAGGAAGGGATCTTCATGGCGTTCCAGAACCCGGTGGAAATTCCCGGCGTCAGCAACATGTACTTCCTCAAGGCGGCGTTGAATACGATACGCAAGAGCCGCGGTCTTGAGGAACTCGATGCCATCGACTTCCTGGCGATGGTCAAGGAGAAGCTGGCGCTGGTGGAAATGGACCCGGCCTTCCTCAACCGGCCGGTGAACGCGGGCTTCTCGGGCGGTGAGAAGAAGCGCAACGAGATTTTCCAGATGGCTGTACTTGAGCCGAGGCTCGCGATCCTGGACGAGACCGACTCGGGGCTGGACATCGACGCAATGAAGATCGTTGCCAACGGCGTGAACGGGCTGCGCGCAGAGGACAGGGCGATGATCGTCGTCACGCATTACCAGCGTCTGTTGAACTACATCGTGCCGGACTACGTGCATGTGCTGGCCGACGGTCGAATCGTCAAAACCGGCGACAAAAATCTTGCGCTTGAACTGGAGCAAACGGGTTATACCGGCGTCGAGGAGGCCGTCACGGCATGACGGGAATTACATCGATCCGTCAGGATGCCGCGCGGCGCTTCGCCGAGCTGGGGTTTCCGACGACACGGGACGAGGAGTGGCGCTTCACCAACGTCTCCTCCATTGCGAGAACACAATTCTCGCCCGCGCCTTCCGGTTTGAACGCACGGGAAGCGGCACAATTCGAGCAGCAACTCTACCCGAACGAGGGCGGTCCCCGGCTGGTGTTTATCAATGGCCGCTATTCGCCTGACCTCTCCTCCGGCCAGAAGCTTCCACGGGGCATCCGCGCCACTCCGCTGCGCGAAGCGAACGGCGCCGTCGAAGCTCACCTGGCCCGATACGCGGCGTACCAGGATCGTGCGTTTGTTGCATTGAACACCGCTAACTTCGATGATGGCGCCTGCATCGAGATTCCCGAAGGTACAGTGGTCGAGGAGCCGATTCACCTGGTGTTCCTGGCGACTGGCGGCGACGTGCCTTTCAATTCCCATCCGCGCAGCCTGGTCGTGATCGGACCCGGCAGCCACGCAACCGTAGTGGAAAGTTACATCGGCCACGGCGCAAAGTATTTCACGAACGCGGTCACCGAGATTGTGGCGGGCGATCATTCGGTAGTGGACCATTACAAGCTGCAAGAGGAGGATGCGCGATCG
>JBKJSR010000493.1:0-3541 GCA_046594355.1 Bryobacter sp. | reverse complement strand
GTATGAGGCGGAAACAGCACTCGACGAGTCCTCCATTCAACCGGCGATTCGCGAGAATGAGGATGGACTCGACTCCCTCCTCACCCAATTGAATGCTCAGTACGATGTGCTCAACTCCGCCGAGGCGCAGCGGGCGGAAACAGCACTCGACGAGTCCTCCATTCAACCGGCGATTCGCGAGACTGAGGATGGACTCGACTCCCTCCTCTCCCAGTTGAATGCGCAGTACGATGAGGTCAACTCCGCCGAGGCGCAGCGGGCAGAAACAGCACTCGACGAGTCCTCCATTCAACCGGTGATCCACCAGCCTGACGATGTGCTCAACTCCGCCGAGGCGCAGCGGGCGGAACCAGCTCTCGACGAATCCACCACTCAACCGGCCCGACTGAACGCAGAGTGTGAAGAGCAAGCCAGCGGGGCCGCAACGTTAGAACCTTCGCCTGACGACACTTCCGGTTATGCACTCGACACCCTCCTCGCCAAACTGAACGCAGATTACAGCGCACCACCGTCCGCCGCTGCAACAGAAACAGAAACTGCCTTGAGCGACAAGCTGCCCTTCGATCCCACGGTGGATCGGAAGGAAGTTGCCAAGCAGCGCTATATCCAGTTCTGGATGGCTGAAGAGTCGTTTGCTATCCCGATTGGGCAGGTCCTCGAGTCAGGCCGCCTGACAGACATCGCTCCGTTGCCCTGCGTGAATGACGCGATACGGGGCTTGATCAATCTGCACGGGGAGATCGTGCCTTTGCTGGACTTGAGAATCATCCTCGGCAACATTCACGGGGATTGTCCGGCTGAGGAAAGAATGCTGATCGTGCGCACCGGAAATTCGGAAGGCGCATGCGGCCTGGCCGTCGACCGGGTCTCAGGCATACTTGCCCTTGAGCCAAATGAACTTCGAAGTATTAGCCCCGCCGAAATGGATCTGGCTGGGGCATTTGTAAATGGTTTCTGCGCTCGCCAAGACAGCTTGATCCGGCTGTTTGATTTAGAGCGCTTGTTCGACAATCTGTCCGGCAAAGTGGCCCATGCCACCGAGCCAATCCAAGATCAACCAGGAAGAAGCTAAAGCGATGTTTGAAAAACTGAACAACTTGAAAATCCGGCAAAAACTACTTGTGGTGACCAGCATTCTGGCTTTGCCCATCCTGGTTCTGCTCTACCTGTTCGCCGATAGCCGCGATCAACTGATCGCCCGCAGCAACGAAGAATTGAAAGGCCTGGAGTACGTAACGGCGCTGCGACCCCTACTCGAGCGCGTTCCTCAACACCGGGACACGGCCATTGCAATCCTCAACGGCGACGAATCGCAACGGGAAGGACTCGAAGCGATTCGCAAGAAGCTGGAAACGGACATTGCCTCCGTGGACGCAGTAGACGAGCGGATCGGCAAACAACTTCAGTTGTCTGGAAACTGGCAGGCGGTGAAAGCCTCTTGGCGCCAACTTCAGCCGCAGGCCACTTCAGTTGCGGCGAAGGATTCGTTTACCCGCCACACTGCGCTCATCGGCCAAATGATCGATTTGATGCGCAGCGCCGGCGAACAATCCAAACTCGCGACGGATCAGAGCCTGGACGCTTTTTATCTGGCGGATACACTCTTGCATCAGGCTTCCTGGATGACAGAGAATCTCGGGCAATTGCGCGGAATCGGATCGGGGCTGGCGGCTCGCGGCAGGACGAGTCCGGAAGAAGTCGGCCAACTGCTCTACTACATGCGGATGGTTGAAAACGTCAACAGCGCCGTGCAGCGCAACATGGCCGCGATCTTCAAGGCGAACCCGGCACTGAAGTCCAGCTTGAGCGAAGTAGCCAAGAACGCAGTAAATTCGGCCGACAAGTTCAACCGCACTGTCGCCAGGGAACTGGTTGGGAAGGCGGAGATGGTAGACATCGGTCCCCGCACTTATGCAGAGCTAGGTACTGCGGCGATTGAAGACTATTTGATCCTCTACGACGTCGCGATTGCCAGCACGAAGAGCGTTCTCACGCACCGCATCGGTGATATACGCGATGAAAAATACGCCCAACTCGGCGGCGGATTTCTGTTTCTGACGCTCGCCGGGTTCACCGTATTCTCGGTTAACCTGGGCATCAACCGGCAGATCCGGTCGATGCTCAAACTGTTTCAGTCGATCGGCGTTGGAGACTATCAAGCTCGTGCGGACGTTTATTTCAAGGACGAACTCGGCCAGATGGCCGGCTCGCTGAATGTAATGCTCGACAAGACGCTGGTCCTGGTTCAGTCTCAGGAAGATCGCGACCGGATACAAGTGAGCATCATGAAGCTGCTCGAAGAAGTATCCGGGGTCGCCGAGGGCGACCTCAGAAAAGATGCGGAGGTCACCTCGGAAATTACCGGGGCGATTGCCGATTCATTCAACTACATGATCGGAGAGCTGCGGGGACTGATCAGTTCGGTTCAGAACACGACAATGGAGTTCGACAGGTCGGCACGGCAAATGCAGTCGAACGCCGAATCGCTAACGGAAGGATCGGTGCAGCAATCCGCTCAGATAGTCGAAGCTTCGCAGACGATTGAGCAGATCAATGAATCGATCCGCTACGTGGCGGCTACGGCAGGCACAGCCGCCGGCGTGGCCGAGAATGCATTGGCAAACGCACGTAGCGGATCGCAGTCCGTGCAGAAGACAATCGACGGCATGGATGCGATTCGGGTTCAGGTGCAGGAGACGGCCAAGCGGGTCAAGCGTCTCGGCGAGAGTTCGCAGGAGATTGGCGAAATTGTTCAGTTGATTAGCGACATTGCCGACCGCACTTCGATCCTGGCGCTGAATGCTTCGATCCAGGCGGCCTCGGCCGGAGAGGCGGGCCGAGGCTTCGCCGTAGTTGCCGAAGAAGTGGAGCGCCTGGCAGTCAGGGCGACGGATTCCACCAAGAGGATCACGACTCTGATCCGCTCGGTTCAGTCGGACACGAATGAGGCGATTTCGGCGATGGAGAATACAACGCGCGAGGTAGTGGGAGGGTCGCTGCTGGCAAACGACGCCGGCGCGAAGCTCGGAAAGATCGAGAGTGTTTCGAATGAGATCTCGCGGCTAGTCAAAGAGATACTCGATGCAACGCGCAAACAGGCGGAGAGCTCGGAGAGTGTTACGCGCAAAGTAATCGGCGTAACTGAATTCACTTCGCGAACGGCGACAGGGGCGAGAGAGGTGGAAACTTCAGTCCGCCAGTTGGCAAGCTTGGCAAGGAACTTGAACGAATCGATGAGCCGCTTCAAACTTCCCGAGAACAAGGAGCAGCCGGTCACCGCTTAAGGAAGAATGTATGGCCACCAGTGTTGATTTCAAAACGATCTCCGGGTTTCACGAAGAAGCGCTTAGCTACTTGCCGCCCATGGACGAATGCCTGGAGATTCTTCGTGGCCGGCCCGGCGATGAAGCAGCTCTGCTCGAACTGCACCGGCTTGTACACCTGATACGAGGCGCAAGCGGCGTCGTAGGATTGCCTCAACTCACGGCAGTGAGCGAGGCCTTCGAGACTTACATCGACGACATCGCCGCGGGCGTTGTCG
>JBKJSR010000253.1:0-7525 GCA_046594355.1 Bryobacter sp. | reverse complement strand
TGGCGTAGATTGAGAGCATGTCTGAAAATCGTTGGGATGCGCAAAGCTATGCCCACAATGCGCGCTTCGTCTCCGACTTGGGAATGCCGGTCGTCGAATGGCTCAACCCTCGCGCCGCCGAATCCATCCTGGATCTGGGTTGCGGCGACGGCGCGCTTACCGCGAAGTTAGCGGCAATCGGCGTCGAGGTCACGGGCATCGACCACTCCGAATCGATGGTCGAGGCGGCCCTTAAATTGGGGCTCCACATTCTGCGGGCGGACATGCATGATTTCAATTTGCAGCGCCACTTCGATGCTGTTTTCACCAACGCCGTCCTCCACTGGACTCGCGATATCGACGCCGTAGCCGCCCGTGTTGCGCGGCACCTCAAACCCGGTGCCCGATTCGTGGGTGAGTTTGGCGGCTTCGGGAATGTGGCGGCAGTCGTGACGGCGATGCGCGCCGCGATCCAGCTTGAAGGCGCGGAAGATCGCGGCTTCTCCTGGTATTACCCGACCCCGAATGAATTTCGCGCCGTGTTAGTCCGTCATGGATTCGAAGTAGAACGCATCGAACTGATTCCGCGGCCAACACATGCGCCTACCGGCATGCTGGGCTGGCTCAATACTTTTGGTCTGCCCTTCGTCGCTCATCTGGATCATGAAGTTCAGCGGCGCATCATCGCGCGCGCCGTCGAACTCCTGGCGGGATCCCTGAGAGATCGCGACGGAAACTGGACAGTGGATTATGTGCGGTTGCGCTTCCACGCGGTCCTGGCACCGGGAGCACAAGCCTGAAACAATTCATCGGTTTTTTGTTTAAGCATGACTTCGAGGTCGGATAAAAACAATTTGTCGTCTGCTGCGACTGCAGCCCGCCTCCGGTCCACCTTGCTGAAGTCGTTCTCCGAGAGATCGCTGAAACTGGTGGCTTCTGTTCCGTACGCCTCGTTGAGGCGAGCGATGTTGTAGCCATAACGGTCCTTGAGCCAGGCGATATAGAACTGCTTGCCTTCGCTACCCGATGGCAAAGTCCCCAGCGCGGCGGCGCCAGCGGAATCGCCCCACTCGAGTTCGGCTCCAGCCGCCGCCCGCTCCCGCACAGCGGCACAGGCACGTTCCACTCGTAGCCGCAGTTTGGGCGTAAAATCAGGTTCAAGCACGCGGGGCGCTTCTCCGGGATTGAAGATCGTCAGCAGCACCCAAATCTCCGCCAGATCAATCACGTGGCTCAAGTACCCCTTGTTTCAGATTCTTAATTTTCATAGAATGAGAGCATTCGGATTCGACTTGGAGCATGATGCGAACACTTTTAGTTTTTACGCTTTGCCTGCAACTGACGGCGGCGACGATTGCCCCTCTTGGCAAATATACAGCAGTGGAGCGCAAGCATTGGGCGTTTCAACCTCGCAGTAATCCGGTGGTGCCTCAATTCGATCTGGCTGCCCATAAGACTTGGGTTCGTAATCCCGTCGACGCATTTGTATTGGCGCGCCTGAAAAAAGCGGAGTTGACTCCATCCTCCATCGCTTCCAAACGAGTGCTGGCGCGTCGCCTTTATTTCGATTTGACCGGTCTGCCGCCAACGCCGGATCAGCTCAAGGCATTCGAATCCGACAAGCGTCCCGATGCCTGGCAGCGGCTCGTCAACGAACTGCTAGATAGCCCGCGCTACGGAGAACGCTGGGGCCAGCATTGGCTCGACGTGGTTCGCTTTGCGGAAACCGATGGCTTTGAATACGACACGCACCGCAGCGAGGCTTACCGCTATCGCGACTATGTAATTCGCGCCTTTCAAAACGACAAACCCTACGACCGTTTTCTTCTCGAACAACTGGCTGGCGACGAGATTGCGCCGCAAGAACAGGAGACGCTGATCGCATCGGGCTTCAACCGGCTCGGGCCCCTCCGCAAGAACGCGGGCAATCAGGAAGTCGCTTCTTCGCGCAACGAAGTATTGACCGAGATGACCAATGCCGCCGGTGCCGCTTTTCTTGGCGTGACACTGGGATGCGCACGCTGCCACGATCACAAGTTCGATCCCATCCGGCAGAGCGATTACTATCGCATGCAAGCCTACTTCGCTGGAACTCTCGATCACGATTTCCCACTGAGCAGCCGCGAAGACCGCACCGTATGGGAAGCTGCCGTCAAACCGATCGACGCCGAAATCAAGAAGCTGCAAGGCGAAAAGGGCAAGTTGAGTCAAAGCGAAAAAGACAAAATCGCCCTCAAGATCAAAGAACTCGAAAACGGCAAGCCAGCCCCGCCGCCAACCCTCTATAGCGTAAAGAACGACATGACAAAGGCTTCGCCCATTCATCTGCTTGCCAGGGGCGATTATGCAGCCAAAGGCGACTCGGTTGGCATGAGACCGCTGGGCGTTTTGCTGCCCGATGGCTTGCCGGAGTTTAACGATCAGCAACAGCCTCGCACCACTCTCGCCAAATGGATCAGCGCCAAGGACAACGCTCTCACGGCGCGCGTGATGGTGAATCGGATCTGGCAGTATCACTTTGGACAAGGCATCGTTGTCACGCCCAATGATTTCGGACGCATGGGCGGACGGCCTTCGCATCCCGAGCTTCTCGACTATCTGGCGAATGAATTCGTCGCCAGCGGATTCAGCGTCAAGCACATGCATCGCCTCATCCTGAGTTCGAGCACCTGGATGCAGGCGAGCGAGACTCTGAACGCCAAGGCTACCGAGCAGGACCCCGAGAACAAATTGCTCTGGAAATACAGTCGGCGGCGGCTTTCGGCGGAAGAGATGCGCGATGCCATGCTCGCCGTTTCCGGCAATCTGAATCTCAAGCAGGGCGGGCCTTCCGTCATCGTACCTGTCGAGAAAGAACTGCTCTCCGCGCTCTACAATCCCACACAGTGGAAGGTCAGTCCCGATGCTTCCGATCACAAGCGCAGAAGCATCTATCTGCTCGTCAAGCGCAATCTCCACCTGCCCATGATGGAAGTCTTCGATGCTCCCGACGCCTTGGTCAGTTGTCCACGGCGCGAGTCTTCCACCCACGCCCCGCAGGCGCTTGAACTGCTCAACGGCACCTTCAGCAATGAACAGGCGGAGGCGTTTGCAGCCAAGCTAGCCAAGCTGGCTGGAACCAATCCGCAAAAACTTGTGGACCAGGGCTACCTGTTGGCGACGGGACGTCTACCCAACCCCAAAGAGCGGCTGGTTGCCCTCGAATTTGTCCGCGGTGCCAAGCCGCATGAATTCGCTTTAGCCTTGCTAAATCTGAATGCTTTCATCTACGTGAATTAGGAGCGACATGAGCGAACATATCCGTTATACACGCGACCGGCGCGAATTTCTGACCGAAGCCTTTTGCGGTTTTGGTGCCCTCGCTTATGGAGCGCTCGAAGCAGGCGCCGCGACAACCAATCCGCTTGCCGCCAAGCTGCCGCATCATGCAGCCAAAGCCAAAAGCGTGATCTTCTTGTTCATGGCCGGCGGGCCAAGCCACATGGAAACCTTCGACCCCAAGCCGCTGCTCAACCAGCTAAGTGGCCAGAAGCGGCCCGCGGAATTTGGCGAAGCGAAGTATCAGTTTGTAACCTCGGACGCGAAGCTGCTGGGTACAAAACGAAGCTTCAAGAAGTACGGCAAGAGCGGCATCGATGTCTCCGATCTTCTCCCCCACACTGCCCAGTGCGTGGACGACCTGGCGGTGATCCGCTCCTGCCACGGCGACATGGTGGTTCACTCGGCGGCCCAATATCAGATGATGACCGGACGCATCATTCCGGGCTTCCCTTCGATGGGCGCGTGGACGGTTTATGGTCTGGGTACCGAGAGCGACAACCTGCCCGCCTATTGCGTGCTGCCCGATCCGCACGGAGCGCTCGAAGCGGGGCAACCCATGTACCTCAACGGCTTTCTGCCTGCGGTTTATCAACCAACCATGATGCGCCCCGGCAGCAAACCAGTGCTCAATCTGGGCTTGCCTCCCGGCATCCAGTTGGAAGAGCGCACCAAGACCATCAAGTACCTCAAGGCCATGAACCGCGCCGCTTTCGAGGGCGCAGACAATGAGCTTGAAGCGCGCATCTCGGCTTACGATCTTGCCTTCAAAATGCAAATGGAAGCTCCTGAAATCTTCGACATCGGCAAGGAAGACGAAGCCACCAGGGAGATGTACGGCGTTGGCAAGGAACCGACCGACGACTACGGGCGGCGTTGTCTGCTGGCCCGCAGGCTGGTGGAAAAAGGCGTTCGCTTCGTTTGCGTTACTTCCGGTGGCGGCCCCGGTAATCTGCAATGGGACGCGCATGACGACATTGAAGAAAATCACCTCCGCATGGCCAGCCAGACGGACCAGCCGGTTGCGGCTCTATTGAAAGATCTCAAGCGCCGCGGGCTTCTCGACCAGACGCTCGTACTCTGGGGCGGTGAGTTTGGACGCAGCCCCGAATCGCAGGGCAACAAGGGTCGCGACCATCACAACCTTGGCTTTTCCATGTGGATGGCAGGCGGCGGAATTAAGGGCGGCACCATTGTTGGTGCTACCGACGCCATCGGTTTGAAGGCGATCGAAAAGCCCTACCACTTCCGCGACATCCACACAACGGTGCTGAACCAACTGGGCCTAAATCAGCATGCTTTGAGCTACATGCACCTTGGCCGAAAAGAAAGATTAACCGAGATAGAGGGAATGGTGATAAAAGAGATCGTTTGATCTCATGATTACCAACCTCACACTTACCCCCTCCGAGCGCAGTCTTTTGTTCAACGGCAGTTGCATGGCCTTGATCGCGACGGCCTTGTGTTTCGCGATACGCGGCGACATTTTCGACGCACAGGCAGCCGAGTTTGCGCTCTCGAAAGAACAGATCGGATGGACCGCCTCCACGGCCTTCTGGGGCTTTACATTAGCCATGCTCTTCGGTGGGCCGCTCTGTGATCGCATCGGAATGAAGCCCCTGCTGATTGGCGCTTTCGCCATGCACATGGCGGGCGTCATCGGCACCATCGCCTCGCAGGGCTTCTGGAGTCTCTACGCGGCGACACTCGCCATCGGCGTCGCCAACGGCCTGGTAGAAGCTGCAATTAACCCGCTGGCGGCTACGCTGTATCCCGAGCGTAAGGTCCAGAAATTGAACCTGCTCCACTTGTGGTTTCCGGGTGGAATCGTGATCGGCGGCTTGCTGGCCTGGATGATGACCGGTCTCGATCTTGGCTGGCGTCTGAAGACGGCGACCATTCTTATACCTACACTTCTATACGCCCTGATGATGTTCCGCCTTCCCTTCCCCAGAACCGAAGCCGTCGTGCAGGGCCTCTCGCTGAAGAACATCTATGCAGAAGCGCTGCGTCCCATGTTCCTGCTTCTACTCTGCTGCATGGTGCTCACCGCATCAACCGAACTGGCTCCCAACCAGTGGATCCCGTCCATTCTCTCCAAGGCAACAGGCTTGCCCGGCATTGCACTGCTCGTCTGGATCAGCGGCATCATGGCCATTGGCCGTGCCTCGAGCGAATGGGTGTTCAGCAAAGTTTCGGCGATCCCGCTCATGATGTTAAGCACGATGCTCGCAGCCATTGGTTTGTACTCGCTGAGTATGGTGAGCGGCTCCGCTTCTACACTCGCCGCCTCGGCCGTCTTTGCCGCCGGCGTCACCTTTCTTTGGCCGACGATGCTGGGAATCACCGCAGAACGCTTCCCGCTTGGCGGCGGCTTTCTGCTCGCTATCATGGGCGGCGTTGGAATGTTGAGCAACAGCTTTGCGGTACCTTTGATTGGGCGCGTCTACGATCAATCCGGGCCTTCGGAAGCGTTGCGCACAGTTACGATTTTGCCTGTCGTGGTCTGCATCGTCTTTGGGGTGATCGCCATGATAGAAAGAAAACAGAAAGAACCAGTCCATGTTTAGAAGACAGTTTCTCGCGGCTGCCGCAGCTCCGTTGTTTGCGAAGCAGCGTCCCAGGCCCAACGTGCTCCTGATCGTCGCCGACGACTTGAACACCGCACTCGGATGCTACGGACATCCTCTTGTCAAAACGCCCAACATCGACGCACTTGCCCAGCAGGGAGTGCGCTTTCAAAAAGCCTATTGCCAATTCCCTCTCTGCTGCCCCAGCCGCGCCAGCTTTCTTACCGGCATGAGGCCGGATACTACCGGCATCTACGCGAACGATGTCGATTTCCGCGACCGGCATCCGGACCTGGTCACACTGCCACAACTGTTCAAAAACAACGGCTGGTTCAGCGCCCGCGAGGGAAAGATGTTCCACATGAATGTCCCCATGGGCGTAGGAACTCCCCGTTTTCAGGACGCGGCGAGCTGGAACCACAATGGCAGTCCGCAGGGTCTCGAAGACAAGAGCCCGGGCGAATTGCATCAGCTCACGCCCAAGACAAATCGCGGCTCCGCCATTGACTGGATGAGCGTTGCCGAAGCCAAGGGCCAGGCCGACGAAGATGCCGCCTCACGCGCCATCGCACTCCTCGAACAACATCGTAACCAGCCGTTCTTTCTGGGACTTGGCTTCGTTCGTCCGCACGTTCCACTGGTTGCTCCGGCAAAATTTTTCGACATGTACCCGCTGGCCGCCTGCAATCCGGTGAGCAATCCCCAGGGCGATGAAGACGACATCTCTCCCATGTTCCGTAATATCAGACCCGACCTCTGGAACAACATGGACATGGACGAGGCCAAGCAGCGCGAGGCCCTGCGCGGCTACTACGCAAGCACCTCTTTTATGGACGAGCAATTGGGCCGCGTCGTGTCCGCGCTTGACGCCATGAAGATGCGAGACAACACAATCATCGTGTTCACCAGCGACCACGGCTGGCATCTTGGGGAACACTCCCGCTGGCAAAAGCGGAGTCTGCTCGAAGAATCCGCGCGGGTGCCGCTGATCGTTTGCGACCCCCGGCGTAACCGTGGCGCTAAGACTTCAGGGGCGTTGGTCGAATTGGTGGACCTCTATCCAACGCTCGCGGAAATGGCCGGTCTTACTGCGCCCTCCAATCTCGAGGGCCAGAGCTTTGTCCCCCTGCTGAAGTCTCCCGGACGCCGCTGGAAGAAGGCCGCCTTCACTCAGATCCAGACGCCCGAGACGAAGGGGATTGGCGTGCGCACGCACAACTTCCACTACATGGAATGGAAATCCTCCGCTGGTAAAGTCGAAGAAGAACTCTACGACTCACGCAAGGATCCCCGCGAGTTTCGCAACGTCGTCGCGGAGCCGGCCTACGCGAAGCAACGCGAGCAGGCTAGAGTTATTATGTCCGAAGGCTGGAAGGGAGCAATCGCTTGAATCGACGCTTGTTTTTTGCATTGGCGGGGGTTGCCCCGCTCACTTCACTCGGGCAAGACGCCTCTCGCGCCGGCTTCGCCGACATGGACATCACTCCCGCGATCGGCAGCGAGATCCCCGGCAATTACCTGAAGCAGTTTCATAAGGCTTTGCACGACCCATGCAAGGTGCGCGCAGCCTATCTCGAAGGCAATGGCAAATCGGTATGTCTGGTTGGACTCGACGCCCTGATGGTGCCGCGTCACCTGGTCGAAAAAATCCGCGCGCG
>JBKJSR010000223.1:0-6185 GCA_046594355.1 Bryobacter sp. | reverse complement strand
AGTTGGCCCAGATCCGAAGTGAAGCCGTCGAGGTCGCCATGGTGCCCGTTGGGAGCGTGTCCGCGCCGGGCAAAGTGGAGGCCAATGCGAACCGGCTCTCGCACGTTGTCTTGCCAGTAACGGGCCGCATCACAACCGTCCTCGTAAAGATCGGTGATTTTGTTCGACAGGGGCAAACGCTTCTTAGCGTCGAAAGCCCGGACGCAGAAGCGGCGGTAGCAAATTTTCAACAGGCTCAAGCGGGCGTTACACAAGCAAGGTCCGCGCTCGCCAAGGCGCAGATGGATCATGACCGCCAGAAGGATCTCTTCGAACACGGTGCGGTGCCGCAGAAGGAGGTCTACAACACGCAAGCGGTGATCGTACAAGCGCAAGCCGGGGTGGATCAGGCACAAGCGGGAACCGAGCAGGCCCGCAGAAGACTACAGATTCTCGGAATCGGAACCGCGACTTTTGGCCAGCGCGTTTCCGTACTGGCACCCATCTCCGGCAAGGTGCTGGAGATGTCGGTGGTGAATGGCGAATTCCGCAACGACCTCAGTGCGCCGCTGATGACAATCGCGGACTTGAGCTATGTATGGGTAAGTTCGGAGGTGCCGGAGACTTCGATCCGTCTTATAAAGATTGGCGAATCGGTGAAGATCGAACTTGCCGCATATCCAGGTGAAACCTTCCGCGGCCGGGTGGCTTTGATTAGCGACATGGTCGACCCGCAGACCCGTACGGTCAAGGTCCGGGCGGAACTGCGTAATCCAGACGGCAGATTGAAGCCAGAGATGTTCGGCAACATCCAGTTGGCGGAACAAACCGAAATGAGGCCGACCGTTGCCGCCGGAGCGATCATTGCGACTTATGGCAAGACCATGGTGTGGCGCGAAATCGCGAAGGGCAGCTTTGAAAAAGTAGCGGTGAGCACCGGCACACAAATCGGCGACCGCGTTGCGATTCTGTCCGGGCTGAAGGCTGGCGACCGTATCGTGGTCGACGGCGTAATGCTGCTGGCGGGGAACTAGGAAACATACCGTGATTGCACAACTCCTTCGCTTCGCATTGCGTCAGCGCTTCATCACCGTCCTGGTGGGGCTTACCTTGATCGGTATCGGTCTGTGGGCATTTACACAGTTGAAGATTGAAGCGTATCCAGACATATCGGACACCCAGGTGGTGGTGATCACGCAGTTCGACGGCAGAGCCGCCGAAGAGGTCGAACAGCAGGTCACCGTTCCCATCGAGCGCGCCCTGAATAGCGCACCGAATGTGATCGCACGGCGCTCGCGCACGATCTTCGGTTTGTCTGTTGTCGAGCTGACTTTCGATTACGGCACCAACGATTATTTCGCGCGGCAGGTCGTGCTGGAAAAACTCCGCGATGCGACTTTGCCCGATGGTGTCATCCCGGCGCTCGGACCGCTGTCGACACCGATCGGCGAGCTCTACCGGTACACGATCTCAGGAGGTGGCCTCGATTCCATGAAGCTGCGCGAGTTGCAGGATTGGATCGTTGAGACTCGCTTCCTCCAGGTGCCAGGCGTGGCTGACGTCACCCCATTTGGCGGGCTGGTAAAGCGCTACCAGATTCAAGTCGATCCGCTTGCACTCTCCAAGTACAATTTATCGATCACTCAGATCGCAGACTCTGTTCGCGCCAACAACGGCAATGCGGGTGGCGCGATGCTGGACAACAAGCAGCAGTCGATGGTGATTCGTGGTGTCGGGTTGATTCAAAACGCCGCCGACATCGGAAACATCGTGGTGACCGAGGCGAAGGGCGTCCCGGTTTTTGTCAAGGATATCGGTCGCGTTGACATAACTGCCGCACCACAAACTGGAATCTTCGGCGTGGGAACCAAGACGGGCGGTGTGGAAGGCATCGTATTGATGCGCCGAGGCGAAAATCCATCTGAAGTCTTGAATGCGATCAAGGCTGCAGTGAACGATCTGAACGAAAACCGTCTGCCGCCGGGGGTGCGAGTTTCGCCCATTTACGATCGGACGGATCTCGTCAACAACACCCTGGCAACGGTATCCCACACCTTGCTAGAAGGACTGCTGATCGTGGTCGTCGTTCTCTTTATTTTTCTTGGAAGCGTCCAGGCCGCGCTTCTGACCGCACTCACGATTCCGCTCTCGCTGTTGTTCGCATTCATCTGCATGCATTTCTCGGGCATCCCCGCAAACCTGCTCAGTCTGGGAGCACTGGACTTCGGAATCATCGTGGATGCCACGCTGATCATGGTGGAGCATATTTTGCACACTTTGCATGAGCGCCAGCACCGGGCGGATTTCGAGGAATCGGGTGGTGTTTTTGCCGCAATTCGCGATGCGGCGCTCGCAGTGGAGCGACCGATATTCTTCTCGTTGCTCATCATCATTTCGGCTTACATTCCGCTGTTCACTCTTGAGCGTGTAGAACGCAAGCTATTCACTCCGATGGCCTTTACCGTCTGCTTCGCCTTACTGGGGTCGATGTTGCTCGCGTTAACGCTGATCCCCGTGCTCGCCACATACCTCTTCCGGAACGGCGCGAAGACTTGGGAGAATCCGATCCTGACCTGGCTGGCGAAGGGTTACGAAGAAGTATTGCACCGCGCCTTGCGTCGTCCCTTGCTGGTATTCGGTTTATCTGGTGCCGTGGTGATCGGCGCATTTGGACTGGCGGGAGCGCTGGGCATCGAGTTTTTACCCAACCTCGATGAAGGGGTCATCTGGATCCGGGCGAACCTTCCACCGGGCATCTCGCTCGACAAGTCGGCGCAGCTTGCCGGACAGATTCGCGGTATCGTCTCCCAATATCCAGAGGTAAAACTCGTCTCTTCGCAGACCGGGCGCAACGACTCCGGCACCGATCCGTACGGCCCGAACAGGAACGAGTTCTTTCTCGCTTTGCAGCCTTATGAAACTTGGCCTGCAGGCATGAACAAAGCCATTCTGATCGAGCAACTCAGCAAGAAGCTGAACGAACAAATTCCAGGGGCGGCATTCAGCTTCACCCAACCCATTGTCGACAACGTCACAGAATCCGTGACGGGATCCGCAGCCGATCTGGCAGTGATCATCCGGGGGCCAGACCTGGCCTTGCTCCGTGAGAATGCACAAAAGATCCTCACGATCATTCGACAGGTGCCTGGTGCGGCAGATTCCGCCATCGAGCAGGAAGCAGACCAGGCCCAACTGTTACTTCGCATCGACCGGCAGGCTGTAGCCCGTTATGGAATCAACGTTCGCGATGTGGAGGACGTGATTGAGATGGCGATCGGTGGACGAGCCGCCGGTACGATGTTTGAGGGTGAGCGGCGCTTCGACATTACGGTTCGCTACGTGCCTGAGGCCCGTACCAATATCACGGCGATCGGCAACGTACTCGTACCGACACGCGAAGGTGGCCGGGTGCCGTTATCGCAACTGGCCGAAATCAAGGTGGTGAACGGGGCCAGCATCATTGCCCGCCGCGAAAACCAGCGCCAGATCACGGTGCGCACCAACATCCGCGGACGCGATCAAGGCAGCTTTGTGGCCGACGCCCAGAAGCGAATCGAAGGACAGGTCCATCTTCCCAACGGATACGAGGTGACTTGGGGCGGGCAGTTTGAAAACTTGCAGCGGGCGCAAAAGCGGCTCACAGTGATTCTTCCGATCACGATCGCGATCATCTTCGTGCTGCTTTTCTTCATGTTCGGCTCGCCGAAGTATGCGGGGCTGGTGATGCTGAACGTTCCGTTTTCACTGGTTGGCGGCATCCTGTTCCTGTACATCCGGCATATTAACTTGAGCGTTTCGGCTGCGGTTGGCTTCATCAGCCTGTTCGGTGTTGCGGTGATGAGCGGGGTTCTGGTGATCGCCGAGATTAACCGGCTGCGTCGTTCGGAGCCTGAGCTGCCTTTGCGGGAAGCGATCATCGGGGGGGCTCTGGGCCAACTGCGGCCCGTATTGCTCATGGTGGTCGTCGCTTTGCTTGGGATGGTGCCGGCGGCGCGTGCGAGCGGCATCGGCTCCGACGTGCAGCGGCCACTGGCAACAGTTGTCGTTGGCGGTTTGCTGTCCACTCTTTTCCTGACGCTTTTAGCGCTGCCGAGTATGTATGCGCTTGCGGTGGGATACAAACAACCTGCTGAAGAGGCCCCTAAATGACGAAACTCCAATTGAACATCTATCTGAACGAAGCGGACGGGGATGGAGAACTCCCGCTCCACGAAGTTCTGGTGAGGCGTTTGCTGCACCTCGAAATTGCCGGAGCGACGGTTACCCAAGGGGTGATGGGCTACGGCAGACATGGCAAGGTACACCGGAAACGTCTGTTCGGCGTCTCCGACGACCGGCCTATCGTCATCTCCGCCATCGATCATGCGGAGCGGATTCGTTTGATCCTCCCCGAGCTGAAAACGATGCTCCCGGAAGCGCTGATCACCCTGCAAGAGGTGGAGGTGGCATGAGCATTCTTCTTCATCAAAGGTGCCCGCGATTGGCTGGCAATCGCCGCAGGAAGCTCAACAGTCCAAGCTTGCCCCTCAGTTTCGTAAGTTGGAAGTGGAGCTTCAACTTCGGCCCCCAGGCAGCTATCCAGTCCATTCGAGAGTAGTGGCCGGGAATGGAGGGTCGGCTTCACTGACAGTAAGGAGATCGCATGTTGTGGAGTATCGTTCCAATGTCGTTCGGGCTTGCCGTCGGAGTCGCAGTTCGGCTTTTTGTGCGCAGCCAACATTCCATCAAGCTTCTGTTAGCAATCGCGCTCAGCTTGGCAGGTGCCATTGCCGGTCAACTTGCCGCCGAGCGGCTGGCGGCATACAGCATGGCGCGGGAATTTTTAAAATCAGCATCAGGCCATGGACTCAATGGGTGGCCCGGCATGCGCTGGTGAGCAATTGAAACTGGAGTTGTCGCTGACTGGAAGGTGGGCTCCTCCAGCCCGGCACTCTTTCAGATGGCAGCTCCGGGGCAG
This sequence comes from Bryobacter sp., assembly GCA_046594355.1. GTDB lineage: Bacteria > Acidobacteriota > Terriglobia > Bryobacterales > Bryobacteraceae > Bryobacter. The sequence goes on along the minus strand of JBKJSR010000223.1, from coordinate 1,249 downwards.
AAAGCCGGTGAACACGCGCACCAAAAACCCCAGCCAGACGAGGGCCCGGCTCATTGCAACAGGAATCTTTACGGCTCTCTGCAAAGCTGGACGCTTTGGATTCCCAACATTTGACCTGCCTGGTTGCAATCGGGATTAGGCCCTCAAGTCACTCATGGAACCATTTGCCTGGTCAGTCGCTTCCGCAAGAGCGGGAGGCCTGGATCGCCGGCAACTTCTCAGTTCATTTGACTCGAAGTCCCGGCAGTCATTGACTGAGAAAGAATCCGGAGGCCGCCAGCAATATACCCGCGATACCAGAAATCGCCGACATTACGGGGAAGATGTTTTGTCTGGCGATGAAGTACATCGAGGCTAACACCAGCCCCATTTCGAGTAGCCCCTCGCCCAAGTCGAAGCGAAGCGCCTTCCGCTCTACCAGCTCCGATTCCTTGCTGCGCTCTTCGGCCTTCCGCTGAATCAGCTCGGTCTCCCGGTTATAACGCGCCAGCTCGCTTTTGTATTGCTGCTGATGTTCGGCGATCTTCCCCTCGTTCCGGCTTGCGAGTGAATCCATCAAATCAAAGCCAAGCAGGAGAACATGAGACTTTAGCTTTTTGGACTGGTAAAACGACCATTGATCGTTGGCCTCCGTCTTTAAGACGACTGCGTGCGTGTGGGCTCGATGCGACGATATCGTTGCAAAGGCAAGGAACACTGCCAGACACGCTGCTTGAATGCCTACTTGCTGGCTTAGTGGATCGGAATGTTCGTTCTTTTCGTAGTGCAATTCTAGTTCCGGCATAGATCTCTTGGCTGGGCTATTCAGACCGGTTCATCACGTCGATTCATCGCCCCGGCGATGAAGACGCCTCACGATGCAGAAGGCTGGCCGCAGATCAAGTTTTCTCCACCCTTTCACGGCAGAATCGGCGGTGCCTGCAGCCGGGCTTGGGTCCAAGTTCCCCCGGATCACGGTCTTTCAGGCTCCTTCGTAGAAAATCTTTCTTCGGCTTGGCAGTCTCCATGCTCACAGCGTAAGCGCTTTGGAATTCCAAATCTACGGCGCTGGACAGAAATCACTTGTCGAGGTTGGAGTTGATCCCACAAGCAGGGGACCTGTTCACAATTCCTCCCTGAAGGACTTAGAGACTCGCATCACGATTCCCCGATTTCTCCCTTTGACAGGCGATGGGATCCCGTACGCATTCACCGGATGCTGTTTGTATGAGGACTCGTTCTCAGCAGAAACGGAGCATCTGGAATGAAC
>JBKJSR010000195.1:0-9188 GCA_046594355.1 Bryobacter sp. | reverse complement strand
CATGAGCGATCACCTGCGAGAAAATAGTCCGACCCGCGTTCATGCCTCATTGTTCCGCACCTCAAAAAGCGGTTTTGACCCGGGGGTAAACTTTTGGAATTTCAAATAGATTTTAAGGCGAATCACCGCAGATCATTGATTCTAGGGGGCTTCTACGCCGTCGCGGGAAAATAGCCGGACACTAGTGAGATAAACCATTCATAAAACCATTCCCCGTGTCCCTTGCTGTCGCCGACCCCCATGCCCGTAATCGCAACCAGTCGCCGCACACCATACTTCTTCATCCCGAAGAGCAAGATACGCGTTGAAGGTCCAATCGAATACACCACGGCATCCTGTCCCACAATCGCCACTGCGACGGCCTCGGGTACCGGCACATTCCCCTCAAGCACCCCTAAGTTCCTGTGCTGGATAGTCGGGTTCCCGGTGCTCCTCAGCAACACAGTAAATTCATGCCCCAACTCCCGTGCCTGCACCACCAAGTGCTTTCCAACGCTTCCGCCACCCTCCGGCTACACTGAAGCAGACCACAAATGGAGCCAATCCAGCCCGCGCAAACTAATCATAGCCTTCCCACTCGACTACACAAGTTCTTCGCCAACCTTGGGCCTGGTCTAATCACCGGAGCCGCCGACGACGACCCCTCGGGCATTTCAACTTATTCCATTGCCGGCGCAAGCTTCGGCTTCAATCTGCTCTGGACTGCCTTATTCTCCTTCCCCCTGATGAGCGCCGTGCAATTGATGTGCGCCCGCCTCGGCATGGTAACTGGTCTCGGACTGGCAGGTGCCATACGCACTTACTATTCGCGATCCATTCTGTGGATGGCCTGCTTGCTCCTCATTACCGCCAACATAGTCAACATCGCCGCCGACTTGGGCGGCATGGCGGACGTCACCCAATTGGTAACAGGCACGAGCACCTCCCTCTTTACTCCCGTCTATGCAATTCTCATCCTCGTCCTCCTCTTCTTCACCAGCTATCGCACCATCGCACGCATTTTCAAATGGCTCACGCTCGTCCTGCTCTCCTACATCCTTGCCGCTTTTCTGGCACAACCCAACTGGTCCGTCGTCGCTCGCGCTACCTTCATTCCAACTCTGGAGTGGACACCTCACTACTGGGCAACACTCGTGGGCATACTCGGCACTACAATCTCGCCCTATCTATTCTTCTGGCAGGCTGCCCAGGAAGTGGAACAGGACGTAGCACAAGGCCGCACCACTCTCGAAGCACGCAAAGGTGCCACCATAGACGAGCTCAAGGCCTCTCGCAACGATGTTCTCACCGGCATGTTCTTCTCAAATCTAGTGATGTATTTCATCATCCTCACGGCTTCGGCTTCTCTAAACGCTCAGGGCGCCACAACCATCGCCACTGCCCGCGACGCGGCAGAGGCCCTACGTCCACTTGCCGGAGATGGTGCTTACTGGCTCTTCAGCCTTGGCCTCATCGGAGCCGGCATGCTTGGCGTTCCTGTGCTCGCCGGGTCTTGTGCTTACGCCATTTCTGAAGCCGCCGGATGGGAAGGCTCTCTCGATGCCAAGCCCAAACGCGCGCGTGGTTTCTATACGGTGATTGCACTCTCAATGGCGATCGGGCTCCTTCTCGATTTCGGCGGCTTCGACGCCGTCAAGATGCTCTTCTGGTCGGCTGTGCTCAACGGCGTACTCGCTCCGCCGCTCCTGGTCCTTGTCGTACTGCTCACCAGCCGTGCGGACGTGATGGGTGAACACCGCAACGGCCCCTTGCTTCGCACCCTTGGCTGGCTCTGCGCAGCGCTCATGTTCCTTGCCACGCTTGTCATGTTCGCTACAGCAACACTCGCCTAGCCTGCCCGAAATGTGCTATCTCCTGAACATGACTTCCAGCAACTCGAACATGCCTCAACGGCCACTCGGCGCTACCGGCGAACAGGTTTCCGCCATCGGCCTCGGAGGCTGGCACCTCGGCCTCAAGCACGTCGACGAAGCGCTCGCCTTGCGCCTCGTCCGCACTGCCCTCGATGGCGGCATGAACTTCCTCGACAACTGTTGGGATTACAATGGCGGCCTCAGCGAAACCCGCATGGGCAAGGCCTTGCGCGATGGCTACCGGCAAAAAGCCTTCCTGATGACCAAGATAGACGGCCGTTCCTACAAAGAGGCTACCCGTCAACTCGACGAATGCCTCACCCGCCTCGAAACAGACTGCATCGACCTCGTTCAGCATCACGAAATCATCCGCTACGAAGACCCCTTCCGTATCCTCGATGAAGACGGTGCACAATCCGCGCTCGAAGACGCGCGCAAGGCGGGCAAGCTTCGCTTCATCGGCTTCACCGGTCACAAGGATCCGCTGGTCCACCTGCGCATGCTCGAAGTTGCAACCGAAAGAGGCGTTCAATTTGATGCCGTTCAGATGCCCCTCAATCTGATGGATGCCCACTACCGCAGCTTCGCCAAACTCGTCCTACCGGAACTCACCAGGCTCAACATCGGCGTCCTCGCGATGAAGACCATGGCCAATGGTCACATCCTCAAATCGGAAACGGTCACGCCCATCGAGTGTCTTCATTACGCGCTCCACCTCCCTAGCTCCACCGTCATTACTGGCATCGACTCAATGGCAATCCTCGAGCAGGCCTTCCTCGCCGCTCAAACCTTCCAGCCCTTCACCGATCAACAACTCATCCAGTTACTCGCTAAAACCGCCGCTCTGGGCAAAACCGGTAGCTTCGAACTGTTCAAGACCACCTCGATCTACGACGGCACAGCCTCAAATCCAGAATGGCTTGGCGAAGAACCCAAACGCCTCCGCGACTCGGTCCTCACCAGCTAGCGCTATGGAACACTTCTTTACCTGTCCCTACTGTTGGGAAGAAATTTCTTTTGTTCTCGACCCTTCGGTCCATCGCCAGACCTATGTCGAGGATTGCGAAGTCTGTTGTCATCCGATTGAGTTCACCTGCGTTTTCGAAGACCACGAGTTGCTCGAGTTTGACGCAAGAATTCTCGAATAGGAGCGGCCACTACCACGACCGCTTAAATGCGTTCGTATGCCGACGGCCGATTACGCTGCCTCCGCGATACCGCGACCGTTAGCGCCGATCTTGGCGGTCGAAGCGCTACCTTGCCATCCCGGCTATGTCGGTTCTCAGCTTGTATAAGGTCTTGCCCGCCGTCACGTAGAGCGTTTTCATGTCCGGGCCGCCAAACGCATTGTTAGTGATTGTATCTTCCGAAATAGGAATAAAACGGATCAACTTTCCCGCTGGTGAAATCACGTACACGCCGCATTTCGTATCCAGCGTCTCGCTCGTTCCCCTGCGCCGATTCAGCCCCGCCGAGGCATATAAGTTGCCCGCCGTATCGATACTCATCCCGTCCGCGCTCCGCCCAGGCGAAAAATTGTAATGCACGCGCATCCTCGTCACCGTGCCATCGGCCAGCAAATCATAAGCTCGAATCATTCGCGCTCCACCTTCCGCGCCGTTCGCCTCTACCAGGTAAAGAATCTTGTCGTCGGGTGAAATCTGAATGCCATTCGGCCGCTGAATTTCAGGTGCCTGAAGGATCCGCGACACCTTTCCTGGCGCATCGATCCTGTACACGGCTCCGCCCGCGAGATCCGTGAAATAAAGGCGACCCTTGCTATCGATCGTCACATCATTGGGGGCGACAAATGGCTTGCCCTCGAATTGCTCCGCCAGAATCTCAAGCTTTCCCGTCCCAAGGTCGGTCCGGGTAACGCGCGGCGTCCCCTTGACCTTGTTACCATGCAATCCCCACTCGGCACCTTCACAAGCTACCAGACGGTTTTGAGCGTCGATCAGCAACCCGTTAGCCACATTACTCTTCTCCCGATAGGTCGTAAGCACCCCATCGGTTCCAAGCTTCAGAATCCGCTGCGACATGAGTTCGGTGAAATATACGTTTCCCGCTTTGTCCACGGCCGGGCCTTCGGTAAAGGCCACGGTCGTAGCAACTTCAAGCTCCTGAGCCCAAACCGCAACCGACAGCAGCATCGCCAATACACTTCTTTTCATGGCGCAATCATAACAGCCGTATCTTGAACCTTCACAACATTCCCGCCGCGCTAAACTTTTCTTAATATCATGAAGCTCACAAACTCGGTAGCCTTGGTCACGGGCGGTAGCTCGGGCATCGGTCGCGCAATCGCCGAAACCCTGATCGCCAGCGGCGCAAAGGTCGCCATCACCGGACGCAATTCCATCCGCCTCGAAGAAGCCGCAAAGGCCATCGGGGCCTTCCCCATTCAGGCGGACGTCTCCAAAGAATCCGACGCCATCGGGACCGTCGAGCGGACCATCGATCATTTCGGCCAGCTCGATATCCTCGTAAACAACGCCGGCATCGGCGTCTTCAAAGACCTTGCCGATCTGGAACTCGCCGACTTCGAATCCGTCTTCGCCACAAACGTCACCGGTGCCATGCTCATGGGAAGAGAAGCCACAAAGCATTTCATAAAACGCAATTCCGGCAACATCATCAACATCGCATCGACAGCCGGCTTGCGTGGCGCTCCCGGCGGCACTGCCTATTACGCGAGCAAGTTCGCCCTCCGTGGGATGACCGAATGCTGGCGCGCCGAACTTCGCAAACACAACATCCGCGTTATGCTCGTCAACCCAAGCGAAGTCGTCACCGGTTTTTTCTCCACCGCCGGCATCGCTCAAAAAGTGAACGAGTCCAAGCTACGAGGTGAAGAAATTGCCCACGCCGTCAAGGCCATGCTCGAGATGGATGATCGCGGCTTCACAACCGAGCTCACCATCTTCGCCACCAACCCGCACGACTAGCTCACAACATAGTCCCAGCCAAAGCCCGGCCTCTCAAGCGGCCGCATATATACACCCTCGGGTCCGCGTGTAATCGCGTAATTTTCCTCGAACAACTGGTAGACCTCTTTCGGCCCACCGGGCGAAGGCAGAAACAATTCTGCCCAGGGCGCATTCGTGTTCGCGAGAATCCAGTGGCTCGCGCCATTCAATCCTCCACCATGCGGAATCACCGGAATGTCATAGGCCGAAGCCAGCGCGCCGATGCGCCGCAATTCCGTCAATCCACCACACCAGTTCATGTCCGGCTGCCAGATCTCGGCACTCTGGTTCTCCAGTAAATGCCGGAACCCGTAACGTCCATATTCATGCTCGCCCGTCGCGATGCGCGTCGATTTCACTTGTGCTTTCAGACGTCCAAAGCCCGCATAATCGTGGGGCTGCAAGACTTCTTCCATCCAGTAAATCCGGTATGGTGCCATCATCTCCGCCATCTCGATCGTGTAGCGTTCGGTCCATGCCATCCAGCAATCGAGCATGATTTCGCCGTCTGGCCCCAGCACTCTGCGCGCTCGCTTGACGAGTTCGAGATTCTTCTTCATGCCTTCACGGCCGTCCGCGGGTCCGTGTGGAATCGCCAGCTTCAGCTTGGTGTAACCAAACTCCGCATGCTGCTCGATGTCGTTGCCGGTGCAATAGGCGGGAATTCGATCCTTCGTCTCCCCCCCAAGCAGCTTGTAGACCGGCACATTGAGCGCCTTGCCCACTATGTCCCAAAGCGCGATATCGATACCGCTAATCGCATTCATCGTCACGCCCATGCGGCCGTAATTCATCGTCGATCTCCAGCAGATATCCCAGTTGCGCTCGATATCGAATGGATCCCGGCCTACCAGCAATTTCGCCAGATGATCAACCACCACAGGCCCTCCGCCAGGCCCTCCATTTCCGTAGCCGACAATCCCTTTGTCGGTCGTGATCTCTACCGTGAAGCTCGGCACCTTCCCTGCATCCGGAAAGAAAAGTTCGCGCCGCTGCTTGAACTCCGGATAGATCGACATCGGGTTCGCCACTTCCACGAACTGCGTGGACCAAGCTCCCGCAGCAGGCTGGAAAGCAGGGTATGGCCGCCTGGGCTTCGCATTCACAATCCGCAGCCCGGTAATCTTCAGCTTCGATTTTTCCTGCGCCCAGGAAAGTGCAGGCAATGCCAGAAATTGGAAAAGGTCTCTTCTACGCATAAGGTTCTGGCGCTAAGTATATTCCCAATTGCCCTGGCTCCAGCAGCACCGCCTAGACCGCGCCTCGATAAGCGGCATCTGAAACCGGCGTCAAAATAGTCGCGTTCGATTCTTCTGCCGGCATCCCCGTCAGCAACACAAAGCTTGTCATGGTCGCCGGATGCGCCCAGCATAGAGTCCCTGTCGATCCCGAATGGCCAAAGGTCCTCTTCTTCCTGTCCACCGACCAACCCAAACCCCAACCTTTATCCAACCCTGCATTCTGATCCGCAATCATATTTAAAGCAGTCTCCGGCCTCAGTACCCGCTCGTCTGGCCTCGCAAAATAATCCAGCAAACGAACCACATCCTCGGCGCTTGCAAACCCGCCACCCCAAGGCGCGGCAAGATTCCTCCAATAAGCGCTATTCCAATCCCAGTCGCTTTTGCCTCGCAGTTGGCTCGGCACGGTGTCTCGAATATTTCGACCTCCAAGCCCAACAGAAGCCCGTTCCATCTTCAAAGGCCTGAAGAGAATCTCCTTCAGAAAATCGCCAAGCTTCTGCTTCGTCAAGCGTTCCACGATTTCTGCCGCCAGCAAAATTCCCATGCTTTGATATCGCAATTCCTTGCCCGGCTCGAACAGCAGCGGCGTTCGACAAGCCCCGGCGACAAAGTCTTGCAACGGTGCATGACGCTTTCTCAAGTCTTCGTTGTCGGTCAGCATGTCCGGCAGTCCCGAAGTATGAGTGAGCAAGTGCCTCACCAAAACACGCTCGTGGCGAAATTCCGGCACAAACTTTTTCACCGGATCCGAGAGCCGCAATTCTCCCCGCTCCACCAGCTTCATCACCCCGACAGCAGTCAGCGGCTTCGTAATCGAGGCAAGCAGGAAAACGCTGTCCTTGGTCACGGTGCCAAAAGTAAAAGTCTCCCCGGCACCCTTCTGCTTCACCACGAGCACGGCGGAAGCAAGACCGTTCTCCTTCCCCATCTTTTCCAATAGCTTCCCGATCGCCTCAAATTTACCTGCGGCTAGCATCACCGCCGCCTGACTCAAAAACACTCTTCGCTGCATGGCAACATTCTCCTACATCAAGGCGGCATACTAACAGAAGGTCGCCTTCGACTCTTCCATCTATGCAACTGTCCGCCGTTATCACTGCTGCCGCCCCAAACCAGCGCCACCTCCTTCATCAAACCCTGGCCAAGGCCGATGCGCACCTCGAAACCATCGCCCAGTTCGCACTCGATCTTGTCATGCCAGAGGGCCGCGAAGCGCTGGTAGACCGCGTTGCAATCATCATTCCCCATGGTGATTCAGACCGCTTCCATCATGTCGTCGATAAGAGCCGCGACGGCATTACGCTCATCGAACAGTCGGAACCTTTCGGATACGTGCAGGCACTCTACCAGGCCAGAGACTTCATCGGCGACGCGCCCTTCCTTCACCTCGTCGGAGATCATTTCTACATGGCCAACGAAGGCCCTTCCTGGACTCTCGCCGCATCCATGATCGATACCTTCGCGCGGGAGTCCTGCAGCGTTTCCGCTGTCCAGCCCACTCGTGAATCCTTGTTACCTTACTTCGGTGCCGTCGGTGGTTCCCCAATTCCCGGCACCAACTTGCAGCCTCTTTACCTGGTCGATACCGTAATCGAAAAACCCACTCCCACAGAAGCCGAGCAGAAGCTCATCGTCCCCGGCTTGCGCGCCGGTCACTACCTCTGCTTCTTCGGTCTGCATATCTTCACCCCATCGCTCATGCAGCTCCTTGCAGAACTTTTCGCCGCAGGCACGCCCCCGCGCAGCCTCTCTGCAGCTCTGCAAATGCTCGCTCAACGCGAACGGCTTCTCGCGGCAATTCTCCCCGGCACCCGCTTCGATTTGGGTGCGCGCTACGGCATCCTGCAAGCCCAACTCGCGCTCGCACTCAAAGGACCGGATCGCGAAGAAGTTCTCTCCCTGATCCTGGAGCTTCTCGCGCGATGACATTGATCGGCATCCTCACCTCTACCAGTGATCAACTCCGCCACACCGCCTTTGAATCCTGGGCCGAAGGCAAAACTCTCGCTCAACTCGAAGCCGAAGCCGACACCCTCGAAGCCTTCCGCGCCACAACCCTCAGCCTCTACGACAGGGTCCGCGCCCTCCTATTCCTCAGCAATCTCCATCAGTTCCACATTGTTCCCCAGGCCACTGCGCAAACGCTGTTACCTTACTCGGCCGTGCAACACATTCGCAGCCGTCACTTCGAACGCGGCATCGCGGATCTCCTCGCCGCACGCAAGGCTGAGGGCACCAGCCCAGCCTTATCCAGTGGGCTCGCCACCGCATATCGCGGCCTCGCATTCCAGACTCTTGCCGAACAAGTCCGCCGCAGTGTTCGTTCCTTTCCCGGCAATCAATGGATGTTCCGCATCGGCCACCAGTCGGATTATCCAGTCCGTCTCCACCCCGACTTACTAACTCGGAGTCCCTTCCCCGTTTTGCATGAACGCACCCCCGTCCGCATGGATTTGAGCCACAGCGCCTGGAGCGACATCTTCTTTCTCGCGATGGATTATCCAGAAGGCGCCCGCGTAATCAACATCTCGGTCGACCTCGCAAACCGTGGCGGCAAGCATGGCCCAGCGCCTCCAGTCGAAGCCTTCCTGCGTGTCATCGACGAGCCCGTTCTCCGCCTGGTGAGCGTCGACCTCGAAGCCCGAGCCGACATCACGACTATCGATGAAGTCTTCGACTTTGGTGCCGACTACCTTGGTCTTCTGAAAGCCGCACTCATCGCCAGCGGCCTCATTCCTTCCGGCTTCGAAGGCAGTCGTCAACCTCTCAACGAACTCCTCTATCAACTCACGGGAGACCGCAAACTCGGCATCGAAGTCGTAAGTCAGGTCAACGATATCCCTAAAGGCAGCCGCCTTGCTGTCAGCACAAATCTCCTCGCGAGTCTCATCTCCCTCCTCATGCGCGCCACCGGTCAGATCGCCAATCTCACCGGCCCCCTCGAAGAAAGCGACCGCCGTCAGGTCGCCGCCCGCGCCATCCTCGGCGAATGGCTCGGTGGCTCCGGTGGCGGCTGGCAGGATTCCGGCGGCGTCTGGCCGGGGATCAAGCTCATCGAAGGTGTGGCGGCGCAACCCGGCGATCCGGAATTCGGGATCTCGCGCGGGCGGCTCATGCCTTCC